>NZ_SVCB01000052.1 GCF_015058545.1 Veillonella sp. | reverse complement strand
TTGGACAATTTACGTAAAATTGATTGCATGTTGCAAGGCCATCCCGATATGAAACATACACCGGGCGTTGATATGTCTACCGGTTCCTTGGGCCAGGGCATTAGTGCCGCATGTGGTATGGCATTGGCCGGACGTATCGACAAAAAAGACTATCGCGTTTTTGCCGTACTCGGTGACGGTGAATTGGAAGAAGGTCAAGTTTGGGAAGCCGCTATGTTTGCCGGTTTCTATAAACTCAATAATTTGACTGCTTTCATCGACTTCAACGGTCTTCAAATCGACGGTGATATTCGTGAAGTAATGTCGCCGTTACCAATCGCTCCTAAGTTTGAAGCTTTCAATTGGAATGTAATCGAAGTCAACGGTCATGACCTTGATGAATTACACAATGCCATTGAAGCCGCTAAAGCTTGTACCGACAAACCGACAGCAATCGTGATGAACACTGTCAAAGGTAAGGGTGTTAAAGAAATGGAAGGTCAGGCAGGCTGGCATGGTAAGGCGCCGTCCGCTGAAGAATATGAAAAATTCGTAGCAGAATTGTTGGAGGTGTAAGATGGGTAAAGCAACACGTGAAGCATATGGTAATGCCTTAGTGGCTGTTGGCGCCGCTAACGAAAATATAGTTGTATTAGATGCGGATTTATCTAAATCCACTAAAACGGATAATTTCAAAAAAGCTTATCCGGATCGTTTCTTTAACGTAGGTATTGCGGAACAGAATTTAATCAGTGTCGGTGCCGGTTTGGCAGCAGCCGGTAAAATTCCGTTCGTGTCTTCGTTCTCTATGTTTGCTACGGGTCGTGCTTTTGAACAGGTGCGCAATGCCGTATGTTATCCTAAATTAAACGTAAAAATTTGTGCTACTCATGCCGGTATTACGGTAGGTGAAGACGGAGCCACTCATCAGAGCCTTGAAGATATTGCCTGCATGCGTGCTATTCCTAACCTTAAAGTAGTTGTTCCTGCCGATGAAGCGGAAACTACCGCGGTTATTAAATGGGCTGCCGATTATGAAGGTCCTGTATATGTTCGTTTAGGCCGTGCCGGTGTAGACGATGTAACTCCGGAAGGCTATGAATTTACACCGGGGAAAGCTGTTGAACTCGTAGGCGGTACCGATGTAACGATTATTGCCTGCGGTGCTTTGGTAGGTCCTGCCGTTCAGGCTGCTAAATTATTGGCTGAACAAAATGTAAAAGCTCGTGTACTCAACATGGCATCTATTAAACCGATTGATGCTGACGCTATTGTGAAAGCAGCTAAAGAAACCGGTGCCATTGTAACAGCTGAAGAACATAATATTTATGGCGGTTTAGGTGCTGCTGTAGCTGAAGTGGTAACGGAATTTGCGCCGGTACCGGTTATTCGCATCGGCACGAAGGATACATTCGGTGAATCCGGTACACCTAAAGAATTGATGGCCAAATATGGTCTTACTGCAGAAGATATCGTGAATGCTGCTAAAACAGCGATTGAACGAAAATAGTAAAGGAAGTTAATCAATGATTCAATTTAACCATGTCAACAAAGTGTACGACAATGGCTCGCTGGCTTTGGATGACGTAACTATACATATTGAGAAGGGTGAGTTCGTACTTATCTGTGGTCCTAGTGGGGCTGGGAAATCCACGTTTATCAAACTATTATCACATGAAGTAGTACCTGATTCGGGAACCGTTATCGTAAATGACATGGAAGTCTCTCATTTGAAAAAACGGAAAATTCCGTATTTACGACGTCGTTTGGGCATTGTGTTCCAAGACTTCCGTCTTTTGCCAAACAAAACGGTAGCGGAAAACATTGCCTTTGCACTTGAAGTAATTGAAGAAAAACCGAAAGTTATTGAGGAACGAGTTGCCGCCGTATTGGATATGGTCGGCCTCGGTCATAAAGCTGACGATTTACCGCAGGATTTGAGCGGCGGTGAACAGCAGCGTGTAGCCATTGCCCGTGCCATCGTTAATAAACCGTTAGTGCTCATCGCTGATGAACCGACGGGGAACTTGGACCCTAATACCAGTAAGGGGATTGTGGAATTGTTTAAAACAATCAACAATTCGGGGACAACCATCGTTATGGTAACACATGATATGGAAATGGTTAAATATTTAAATAAGCGGGTTATTGCATTGGAAGATGGCCGCGTAATCAGTGATAGAATGCGAGGTGCTGAATTCAATGAAGCTTAGAACGTTTAGATACTTTGTGAAAGAGGCTCTCAAGTCTATGAGTCGCAACGGTCTCATGACTTTGGCTTCCATCTCCACAGTAGCATTATCTTTATTTATTCTGGGGGTTTTTACTACCGGGGTTGTAAATCTCAATAATTTGGCTTCCAACTTGGAAAGTCAGGTAGAAATCAGTATTTATATGAAAGACGGCTTGACTACTAACCAAGTTATGGAAGTCGGTAAAAAATTAAAAGCCTTACCAAAAGTAAAAAATCTGGAATTCGTCAATAAAGACGAAGCTATGAAGCGTTTTAAAGAACGCCTTGGCGATCAGCAGGGCTTAGTAGCCGCTTTGGATGGCAATAACCCATTGCCATCTGCCTATGTGATTACTTTTGAGGACCCGGAAGAAGTAAAAAGTACGGCTAAATTAGTAGCTACGTTCCCTGAAGTGGAAAGTGCTCATTACGGACAAGATGTAATCGAACAGATTTTCAAAATGACTCAGGTTATCCGCATTGGCGGTATTGCTCTTATTGCCTTCTTGGCAGGGGCAACCTTGTTCATCATTTCTAATACGATTCGCCTTACCGTATTTGCCCGTCGTAAAGAAATCGGTATCATGAAATATGTAGGGGCCACCAACTGGTTCATCCGTTGGCCGTTCCTCATTGAAGGTATGTTGCTCGGTTTTATCGGCGGCGCTATTGCGACGGCTTGTGTTTGGGAATTCTATCACTTCATCACCCTTGAAGTGGAAAATTCCTTGGCATTCTTGCCGTTAGTACCGATGTTCCCATTCTTCTATGACTTGAGCGCTATTTTATTGGGCGTAGGTGTCTTGGTAGGGGCTATCGGTTCCACTATTTCGTTGAAACAGTATATGAAGGTATAAGAGAAGGGTTGGGTATGGCAAATAACAAATTATCCATGCGCATCGCGGCCGTTCTTTTGAGTACCACCATGTTAGCTTCCGTACCGCTTAGTACTATTTATGCCGAAGATGAGGATTTAACGAATCAGCTCAGCGGCATAGAACAACAAATGCAAGAAGCGGGTAATCGAAAAGCCAATGCGGAAGTTACGATTACGAATGTGTCTGAACAATTGCATCAGATTCAGGTGGAATTGGATCAGGCTACGGCTAATTTAAAAAGCTATGAACAGCAGCGTATGGCTGTAGAAAATGAAATTGTTAAGAATGAAAAATTGTTAGCCGAAGCGCAAGCTCGGTTGGCAACACGGGAAGGGGTTTTCAATAAGCGTGTCCGTGATATTTATATCAACGGTCGTCTCAGCTATTTGGAAGTTATCATTGGGGCCAAAGACTTCAGTGATTTTGCCAATCGCGTTGAAATGTTGCGACGTATTATTGATGCTGACATTAAATTAATCAGCAGCATTAAGACGGAACGTGAAGAAATTGCGCAACGGAAAGCCGAATTGGAAGCAGATCGTGCTAAAGTTGTAGAATTGGAAAACAAAGCACGTGAAACGCAAGCGGTTATTCAGAAGAAAAAAGATGAACAATCCGCTATTTTGGCACAGGCTCAAAATGATAAGGCTGTGGCTGAACAGATGCAGGCTGATTTACAGGCTTCCTCTGATGCCATTCGTGCTATGTTGCAACAGCGTGCAGCTGAACGTGCTGCCGCAGCGGCCGCCGCAGCAGCAGCGGCTCAGTCCGGTGGCGGCGGTGGCGGTAGTGATTACACCTATGTACAAGGTACAGGTCAACTTGCCTGGCCGGTATCCGGTGTTATTACGTCCGACTTCGGCTGGCGTAACCATCCTATTTTCGGACGACAAATTTTTCACTCCGGTATCGATATCGGCGTTGATGAAGGCACCCCGGTACATGCTGCCGATGGTGGTACTGTCGTATTCTCCGGTTGGATGGACGGCTACGGTTATGCCGTTGTTATCGACCATGGTAATGGTATTTCCACTTTATACGGTCATAACTCTGATTTGGCCGTATCGGAAGGTCAATCTGTAAGTAAGGGCACCGTTATTGCCTATGCAGGCAGTACGGGTAACTCCACAGGTCCGCACGTTCACTTTGAAGTGCGTGTAAATGGTGATCCTGTTGATCCACAAGGGTATTTATAAGATGAATAATGAAAATACAGAGCGTCGGTGGTCGGACTCCTTGAAGTCCGGCGTCCGATTCGCCGTTAAGTTTACGCTTGCAGGCATTGTATTTATGTGGCTCGTGTTTTGGTATATTTCCGGCTCCCCAATCGGTGCTGTGAAGTTCTTTTTCACATATTTTGTGGCCAGTCATTTTTATATGGACCCGGTTTCGAAACAATCTTTATTTGAAGGCTCTTTGGCCGGTATGATTGATTCGCTGGGAGAACCGCATAGTCAATATCTTAATGAAAAAGAATATAATGATATTTATATGCAAACATCGGCCAGTTACATCGGTGTCGGTATTGTACTCGGCCAGGATAAGGATGGCCTGATGAAAGTGGCCAGTGCTATTGAAGGCCAGCCTGCTGCGGAAGCCGGCGTTAAATCCGGCGATATCATTGTAGAGATTGACGGGGTTAATACATCTACTTTAACCATGGAACAGGCATCCAAGATGATTCGTGGTGAAGAAGGTACTAATGTTACGATTACCATAATGCGCGGTAATGAAGTTAAAGATATTACCATTACGCGCAAACAAATTACATTGCCAACGGTTAAGGGCAAAATGTTGGATGACCATATTGGCTATATCCGCATCAGTCAGTTTGCGGAACCAACCGGTCCTGATTTTGCCAAAACCTATAATGAATTAAAAGAAAAGGGCATGATAAAACTTGTCCTCGATTTGCGCGACAATCCGGGTGGTTTATTGACGACTGCTCAGGAAGTAGCCAATTATATTTTGCCGGCCGGTCCGATTGTTACGATTCAGGATCGATCCGGTCGTATAGAGTCTTATGACTCAGAAGGTTTGGAGCCTACCATTCCTATGGTTGTGCTTATTAATCAAGGTTCTGCGAGCGCCTCGGAAATTATTGCCGGTGCGGTGCAGGATGAAAAAGTAGGTACCATTGTGGGTACTAACAGTTATGGTAAGGGAACGGTTCAAACTATTTTGGGTGTTCCCGGCGATGAAGGCATTAAGATTACGATTGCCAAATATCATACGCCAAATGATCGGGTAATCGATGGCACAGGCATTAAGCCTGATGTGGAAGTTGAATTACCGGACAATGCGCAATCTGAAAGTGATGATACACAACTTCAGAAAGCATTGGAAATTTTAAAGACAAAATAATAGTGAGGCGGTAGCTATTTTGAGTTACCGCCCATATTACTATCAGAAAAGGATGAAAACTATGTTTATCGATCGTGCACGAATTTTTGTGAAAGCCGGTGACGGCGGCAACGGGATGAGTAGTTTCCGACGCGAAAAGTATGTTCCTAACGGCGGCCCAAACGGCGGCGATGGCGGTAAAGGAGCAGACATCATTTTAAAAGCGGACAGAAATATCAACACTCTCGTTGATTTCAGATATAAAAGACAGTTTAAGGGACCGGCCGGTGAAGGTGGTCAGAGCAGTAATAAATACGGCAAAGGTGCCGATAATATGATTATTCCGGTGCCGCTCGGTACGACTGTTAAAGATGAAGAAAGCGGTAAATTAATGGCCGACCTTATCGAAGACGGTCAGATCTATGTAGTGGCCAAAGGCGGCCGTGGCGGTCGCGGCAATGCGCATTTCCATACCAGTGCCAATCGTGCGCCGACGTTTGCGGAAAAAGGCGAACCCGGCGAAGAACGTTGGCTCCAATTGGAGCTTAAAGTGTTGGCCGATGTAGGTTTATTGGGGTATCCGAGTGTAGGTAAATCCAGTATTATTCGCAAAGTATCCTCCGCAAAACCGGAAGTGGCGGCATATCATTTTACGACGTTAACACCGGTTCTCGGTGTTGTGTCCGTAGGTGAAGGTCAAAGCTTTGTTATGGCGGATATTCCGGGTCTTATTGATGGGGCCAGTGAAGGGGTAGGCCTTGGGCACTCATTCTTGCGCCATGTGGAACGCAGTAATATCCTTATCCATGTACTCGATGTATCGGGCATGGAAGGTCGTGATCCGATTGAGGATTTCCATACGATTAATAAAGAGCTTGCTAAATATAGTGAAAAATTGAGCAAAAAACCTCAATTAATCGCATTAAATAAAATTGACATGTTACAAGACGAAGAAACTTTACCGCGTGTAACTAAATATTTTGAAGAACAAGGTTATGAAGTATTCCCGGTAAATGCGTTAACCGGTGAAGGCTTGCCTGATTTGGTAAATCGTGCCTGGTACTACGTGGAAAACTATGTACCGGAACCGGAAGCAGTAGATGATACCGTATTATACGAAGCTAAACCGGATACAGACTTTACCATTACCCGCGGTGACGATGCATCCTTCATTATCAGCGGTGCTCGTATTGAAAAATTAGTAGCCATGACAAACTTAGAAGATGAACAGGCTCTTCGTCGTTTCCAAAAAATTTGGTCCTATATGGATTTAGACAGAAAATTGAAAGAACGTGGCTGTAAGGACGGCGACGAAGTGGTAATCGGTGATCAACGCTTTACTTTCCACGATTTATAAGGAAGGACTAGTAGACTATGACAGGTAATCACGTCCTCTAATAAATAAAGCCTGTAACCATGCGTGGTTACAGGCTTTCTCATTTACAGAATATGCTCGACGGTGTTGACTTTTTTAGTCGTTACACAACTGTTGCTCAACCGGTATCAGATTTTTTTGTGTCGGGAGCAGCTCAACGGCATCGACTAATTGTTTAATTGTCTTATGCGTATAGGTGCCTTCCGTTAGGTCTTTGATACTATGGCCCATGATAAGTTTTATGATGTGCGGTTTAATATCGGCATTGGCAGCCATCGTCGCAAAAGTGTGCCGGCCATCGTGTGGCAGGTGCCCACCTTTTACCCATCGACGTCTGAGTTTGGCGTAGTCACCAATAACACCGGCCAATGTTTCATCCCGGTTAAACCGGGCTTTATTTACAAGCTCGAATACGAAGGGGAGTATGCATTTTGCGATAGGGATGACACGGTTTTTACCGGCCTTTGTCTTATTACCACCAACAACATAACCGTCTTTTAAATGCGTATTTTCGACGCGTAAGTTGATTAATTCTCGGGGACGCATTCCGGTGTAGATGTAAATCAGTTTGAGCTTATTGATGCCTTCATCCTGATTCTGCCATAACGCCAGTATCTCTTCTGGTGTGTAAGCGGAGTGAATAGTACTTTCTTCAGCCGGTGGGCGTACTACAAATTTAGAGTAATCCTTAACATCTATATCGTGTTTAATGGCTGTAACGAACGTAGCTGACATGGCCAATACGATTTTATTAATCGTGGATCGTGACGACTCCTTATTGTCATCTACAATTCGTTGCAGATGGATTAGTTTTACATCGCTTATAGGCATATCCATTAATTCGTCCAGCCGGCGTTCGGCTAATACGTAATTGGCCATAGTTGACGGAGTGATGCCTTGACGTTCCTTGTCGGCTTTCATCCATTGAAAGCATTTACCAAAGGTAATATCCTGGGCTTGAAAGACTTTGGGATCGCCTTTGTAGTCTTTTAAAAACTCTAAAGCTTCTCGTGCGGTTTTGAAGGTGCCTACCGTTTTCCGAATCATACGGCCTTCCTCGTCTTCGCCGACAGTAATAACAGCCCGGTAGGGCTTACGTAACGGTTTGTGAGTCATCTTATATACGGAACCCGAACCATTTGCTCTTCGCATAAAAAAATCACGCTCCTAACTATAAATTGGGTATGGTGAATACACCTGGAGCGTGCTATAATTAAATTAATGGGTATATGGCACCGCTCCTGGTGTTGTATATGAACCCCTCATCCTGTTGGCGCAGGGTGGGGGGATTTTTTTTATTTTAACTGATTAAAAAGGGATATTATTTTCATCCCAAGACGGCTCCTCTACTACTGTAGGGGCTGTGTTTTGTAGGTCAAATTCATCCTTCCATGATGTTAACGCTTTTTCTTTAAAATACAGGCTTTCTTTTCCGCACTTAGGGCAATAGCGAAAATGTGGTTCTAATTTTTCGCCACAATCTTCACAGACATTTTGAGTAGGTAGCGAACAAATCGGGCAGTAGTTCCAATCAGAAGCAATGTTTTCTAATCCACAACGCGGGCATGTTTCGGTTTGATTATTTATAGGATTAGTAGGATATGTTTTGTAGTCCATAATGGGAATTTCTCCGTAATCTAATTCTATAAAGTCATAAATGTATAAATTAGTATTATACCATAATAGGTTGTGCTTTCCACAAATTGGGCAATAATTTGGAGACTTAGATGTAAAGCGGTAGTGACAATTAATACAATAACTTGCATTAATGAAGTCAAAAAATTGCGTTTGAAAGAAGAAGTTAATATTATTTTTTTTCTTGTAAAACATTTAGCTTTTTAACGATATTTATACAAGCATTGGCTGCAGAATAGGATATATGAAAAATTGCTTGAATTTCCGCAATGTGTAGTTTTTGGTAGATACTATTTAAAAGGCGAACAAGTCTTGCGGGACGGATAAAAGCTCCTGCAAATGTATTAGCTTCTCTTTCTAATACTTTGTATTGTGCTTCAGATAAACCTGAACGAAAATACAAAGTTTCTTCAAAGTCAATACAATGATTAAGTACAATATGCCCAAGTTCATGTGCTAACGTAAATCTAATTCTATCATCTGATTTTTGGTCATCATAGAACGTAACGTAACCAAAATTAGGGATAATAGTCGTAAAAGCGTCCATATCATTTTTGTCAAAAGCATCTTTTGTAAGAAGATTAGATAAATTTGGATATAATGAAATCAGTGGTGCCGCTTCACTTAAGGAGAAACATTTAATATTTTTAATCTTATAAATATTAAATATGTCGATAGGGTATTCACGTATATCTAAATCGGACAGTAATTCATAAGCTTTTTTCTTAGCATACTCGTACCGAGGGCGCCTAGGGAGAGGTTTAAATGCTCTTATCATTTTCTTCCTTTTTTTCTAATCCTTTTACTAATGCTTCAAGTTGGCTCAGTATTAACTCCTGATCTTGTTTAGGTAGTGTGCCAGCCCTAGCTAATATAGGCATAGAATTTGTTTCTTTTATAAATTCTAATGCCTTCTTTTCATCAGCATTCAAAGTTAAAGGAGTATCTTCTTCTGTTAGTCCCATAAGATAAGACGGCTTTACATTAAACAGTTGAGCTAACAGAGCAATTTTATCTCGTCGCATATTAGCAATTTCTCCTGATTCCCAACGAGATACAGTAGCAACATTCACTCCTACAAAATTAGCGACTTCTTGCAATGTTAAGCCCTTATTAAGCCTTAATTTTTTTATTACATTTTCCATAGCTCACCCTCCTTTTAAACTTATTATATACATATCTTTGCGTAAATGCAATATTTTTGATGAAAAATTTTATTTTTTTTGCATTTACGATTGACAATTTGCGTAAATGCGTATAAAATTAAAATGCAATTTGCGTATATGCAAAAAAGGAGGTGATTAATATGAATAAAAATTTACTTAAATATCATATCGCCAAAAATGATATGTCTTTAGAACAATTTTCTAAGGTATTAGGAATAAATGTTTCTACCTTATCTAGAAAATTAAATGGTGAAAGCGATTTTACTCGAAATGAAATAGTATTGAGTAAAATCGCCCTTAAATTGTCGGCCGATGACATAGATACTATTTTTTTATTCCTCTTTCTAGCGGTGCAATTATAATATTTACATTCATTCTATCACTCCGAAAAGTCGCTATCGTTATGCTCTTGCGACTTCAAAAACTTCACAAAATCTATTGTCTTTTGTAGGCTTTCTTTTGAAATGCCTTTAGTAGCTGAAAATAAAATGCGTATATCCGGATTTATACGGGCTTCTTCGGCTAATTCCGCCACTTCTAAATCATCATAATACCCTTTTTCGCTGTCTTTATTCGGGGCTAAATCAATTAGTTGGTCGCCGTCTAGTAGTGTCAGCAAATCATCAATCGATATTTCATATAAATCCGCTACAGCTTTCAGCACTGTTGTAGAAGGTGCTATCGGCTTGCCGGAGCGAGAATTTTTGTTTAATTCTAACATTGATATATACGCTTTAGTAAACCCTAATAATTGCCCCATTTGTTTTTGGGTCAAATTATGCTCCGTTCTATATTTTTTAATTAAATCGCCTATATGCATTATTACACCTCCTTGCATCTTTTCTCTGTCAAGTATATTATACATTTTTAAAAATAAATTGTAAAGCATGCTTGACTTAATATTTGAATGGTGATATACTGCGATTAGAGTAAAGCATGCTTGACTTGTTAGGAGGTGATTTTTATGAGCATCGGCGAAAAAATTAAAACCCGAAGAATTAAACTCAAAATGACGCAAGAAGAACTTGCAGAGCGCTCGGGGCTGTCTAGAACTACGATTAGCAACCTAGAAACAGGTACGCAAACAGTTGTTACTAATACAACAATGCTCGCATTGGCTAACGCTTTAGACTGCAAGCCCTCTTATTTTTTTTAGTTTTTAAGTCAAGCGTGCTTGATTTTTAGGGGGGGTGAAACCATGAAAACTTATGAATGAATTAATACCAATTAAAGTTAAGTCTGATGATAGTCAATTTATTAGTGGCCGTGATTTGCATATGTTCTTGGAAATTGGAACACAATACACAAAATGGTTTGAAAGAATGTGTGAATACGGTTTTAGTGAAAATGATGATTTCAGAACTGTTAGTCAAAAAAGACTAACAGCTCAAGGTAACGAATCTACCTTTTTAGATCATGAACTGACTATCGACATGGCTAAGCAATTGTGTATGTTAGCTCGAAATGATAAAGGGCGTCAAGCTAGAGAATACTTTATTCAAATTGAACGGGATTGGAATAGTCCAGAAAAAGTCATGGAGCGAGCGTTAAAAATTGCGGATAGAACAATCCAAAATCAAAAATTAGTGATTGCTCAGCAGTCTCAACAGTTATCTGAATTACAACCTAAAGCCACTTATTACGATTTAATTCTTCAAAATGACAGTTTACTGAGCGTAACTCAAATTGCGAAAGATTATGGTATGAGTGCTAAGAAATTGAACCGGTTATTAGAAGAAGAAAAAGTCCAATATAAGCAAAGCGGCCAATGGTTTTTGTATCAAAAATATGCCGATAAAGGGTATACCAGTAGCAAAACCACTGTATTAGATGCGGACCGGTCTGTAATGCATACCTATTGGACGCAACAGGGAAGATTGTTCATTTATAGTTTATTGAAAAATAAAGGGCATTTACCTTTAATTGAACAAATGGGGAGATAAAATCATGAAAATAAACATTATTGCCAATACCGATTCTTTTAGAGACGCATATCTTTTCGTCAAAGGTACTAAACAATTAGAAAAAGCGGCTGGTATGACTTGTACTCTCACAATAGTAGCCAATACACCGGATATGATTAAGCCGATAGCAAAGACGGAGGGGCTAAAAAATGATTAAACCCCTTATACAGTTTTACAAATTGCTGTACCAAGCACTGTCCGGACGGGACTACGATACCGGGAAGAAACGGGAAACCGCTAGTGAGATTATTCAGGATGCTCGGTTCTTAACATGTATTAATCTTACCATTATAGTTTTAAACCTACTGTACCTAGCATTCAGACTTGGTGCGATATTTAGTTGCAAGTTGTCGTGAGAAACGAGGTGTAAGCATGGATTTGGTACCAAAATTTAATGTAAATGTAGAGGTCCCGATTGAATCGTTAGAACTCGATGAACTCGAACAATGGGTTGAACGGTTAGCGAAAATACAAAAAGAGTACGGCTGTAACTGCACTCTTTCTGTTAAAAGTTAAAGGATAACAGAGTGATGATACATATTGAATTGAATTTATTCGAATGCTTATTTTTTCTCGTTGTTTTCTTCATGTGCTTTTGTTCCTTTAAATGGGCGAATAAACTTGTTCAAGATGAAAAAGAGAAGATATCGAAAATAAGTACAAAGGAGTGAGACTCATGCAGGTAACTGAAAAAGAGCTGGAGTTATTGGAACAACTTCCGGACCACCAACGTATTAGATTATTAGAGGAACGAGTGATTGACTTAGAGCAAACTTTGTTAGAGATAAGAGATAACCTTATACTATGTAATTCACTCAATGCAGATGTTACAAAAGGAAAGGAGGAAACGTGAAATGACAATACAAGAGCTCGTTTACAACGTGTACCGGGATACGGACGTATACAAAAATACGGAAGTATCGGAGCTGCTTAATATCTCATCGGCACAGGTTCGTATCGCTAAATCAAAATTAGCCCGGAAGGGACTTATATCGGTCGAACCGTGCGGTGGCGAAGTGAAGATACTCAAGCCGTTCCGGGAAGATATCGTAGCACCTGAACCAACTTTTAAAGCTGCCATTTACAAAGAAATGCTGGAGCTTTATTTGGAAGATTTCCGGAACCAAGACACCTTTAGGGATCGTGTGTTAGTTGGCCAAGAGATTCGTATGATTTTAAAACAGATTTAAGGAGGTAATAGTATGAGTGACAAAACGCTAAAAGTGAGTGAAGCTGCGGAATTAATGGGTGTAACCGAACAGTTCATCCGTGCGGCTCTTAAACGCGATAAGTTCCCGCTATGGGGTAAAGCCGTTCGCATGAAAGAAGGCGGAAAGTGCTATCGCTACATTATTTTAAAAGTACCATTTATGAAGTACATTAAAGGTGATTGGGATGCGACGGAAGTCAACGCAGAAGGCTAATAAGGAAGTGGCACCTGCCTATCCGGTAAAAGCTATCGACACACCTATGCGAAAAGTATGCCACCGGTGCGGTAGAGAAATCACACATAGGCCTAATCGCTTAATGTACGACAGTAGCTATGGCGTCATGACCGTATGTGATGTGTGCTGCGCTGCTAATTTAAGGCAAAAGAGGAGATTATCATGAGTAAAATAATTACCCGGTTTTTACTAATTCGTGACGGCGATGAAGTAAAACGGCAGATTGAAGAGCAGTACGGCTCGGTGAATAAGTTTTGCGAAGAACGTGGAGTTGTCCGGAGAACATTAAACAAGGCATTAGCTGGTGAAGGTATCACGTTTGGGCCGGCCACTAAGATTGCATTAGGCATCGGAGCCTTTGAAACGTTTGATGAGTTCGAATCGGACTAATATTACGAGTAAAGGAGATAGGAAATGACTATTGAATCGCTAATGGCCAACATATGGCTAATGATGCTGGAAGCTTTTGTGCTAGGTGCCGTGGTAACTGTTATCGCTGGTTTAGTAATTCGGGAAGTACTGAAACGTCGCAATTATCACGATGTGGTGGATAATGACGAAGAGGTTGTATATGTGGCCAATAAAGTATTTAATCAGGAAATGTTAAATGACTGGAAAGGAAACCGGAAAAAATAATTATAAACAAAGGAGGTGGTTCCAATGCACGATGTAAGCCTTTTAGGCAAAAGAAAAAGTCCCTTAACTGCGGGAACAGTTAAAGGACAATAGAAAAAATATCTACTTACCGTAAGTATACCACGTTTTCAAGAGAAAGGAAAACTAGCCATGATCGAAATTAAAATTTCCGGTAACACCGCCGAAGAAGTAAAAAGTAAAGTAGTATCCTTGTTTAACCAATTAACTGCTGCAACAGAAGCCTATGAACAAACTAAACAAGTAGCACCGAAGAAAACAACTACTAAAGAAAAAGCGCCGGCAAAAGAAACTAAACCAGCTAAATCTGAACCGGTAGTCGATAAGGTAACCATTGAAGTACCGGCTGAATCTGAAAAACAGGAAGAGCCTGCACCACAGGAACAAAAGACAGAAGATACTAAAGCTTACACCGTTGATGAAGTCCGTGCGGCTGCTAAAGAGTTTTTATTGGCCAACCCAAAAGAACGCAAACCTTTATTAACAGCATTCCTTCACGACGAATTAAAGGTTAAGGATATTACGACTATGGATCCTTCTTTATACGGTCGTGTGATGGACTTTGTAAAGAGCCATGAGTAAACACGCCCTATTGTCTGCGTCGAGTTCGTACAGGTGGCTGAGGTGTACTCCCTCAGCCCGCCTGGAACAGCAATTCGAGGATGAGCAGTCCCCTTACGCAGCGGAAGGGACAAAGGCTCACGGTTTAGCCGAAACGCTTCTTAATCGTTTATTGTTTGATACAAATTACGATGAAAGCGAAGCAGAACCGGAACCTTATAGCCGTGAAATGTCAGAAGCCGTTAGTCAATATGTTGACATCTGCATGGAAAAAGCTAACGAAGCCCGGAAGCGTTCAGCCGATGCTGAAATTATGGTAGAAGCACGGCTCGACTATAGCGAATGGGCTCCGGAAGGATTTGGAACCGGTGACATGGTAATCGTAGCTGATGAGGTACTGGAAGTTGTGGATTTAAAGTACGGAAAAGGCGTGCCGGTGTCCGCAATAAATAACTCGCAGATGCGATTATACGCTTTAGGTGCTTATGCGGCCTACAGTCTACTCTATGATATTAAAACAGTCAAAATGACTATCGTACAGCCCCGTTTAGACTCAGTAACTACCGATACTATGGCTATAGTAGATTTACTCGCATGGGGCGAATCGATTAAACCGGTAGCAAAAAAAGCCTTTGAAGGTGATGGTGAGTGTGTGGCCGGTAGTCACTGTGGATTTTGTAAAGTACGGCATTTATGCAGGGCGTTAGCGGATACGTGCCTTGAGGAGTTTTACCAAATGGGCGGTAAGAAAACAAACTTGCTAATGGATAGCGAAGTAGCTCGTATCCTCGATATGTATCCGGTCATTAAAAGGTGGCTCGAAGATGTGAACGAGTACGCTATCCAAAAAGCTGTTAGCGGTGAAAAAGATTGGCCTGGTTATAAAGTCGTTGCAGGCACATCGAAACGTAAAATCACGGAACCAATAAAGGCGGCACAAGCGTTATTGGCCGCTGAGTATGAAGAAGCGGAAATATATAAACCTAAAGAACTTAGAACTATTACGGACCTTACCAAGTTACTAGGCCGTAAGGGCTTTAACGAAATAGTTGGTCCGTTTGTAGTAAAACCACCAGGAAAGCCGACACTGGCTCCGTTATCGGATCCACGGAAACCGATGGAATTAAATACTGTAACAGCAGAAGATTTTGATGATGATTTATAAAAGAGGTAATTACTATGTCTAAAGTTAAAACTCGTTTAGTACGTTTATCCTATGTTACATTGGCCGAAGCCAAACCTGATATGCAGGGTAATAAGTTTTACAGTACTCAAATTTTAATCGATAAGAATGACAAAGAAACGGTGAAAGCATTCCAGGATGCTGTTGAAGAATTAAAACGTGATCCGAAAGCCCTTGCTAAAGTGAATAACAATGCGAAAGCTATCACGGTACCGTTTCGTGACGGTGATACGGATACCGCTGATTATGTGGTCAACGCACCGGATGTGTATGCCGGCAAGTATTTTGTGAACGCTAAAAACTCGAAACGCCCTCAAATCCTTGGCGTAAACAAGGAAGTGTTAGAGCCATTTGAAGTGGAAGATGAAGTATACAGCGGATGCTATGCACAGTGCATCTTAGGTTTGTATGTATATAACTCCAACGGTAATAAAGGTGTAGGTGTTGGTTTAAACGGTGTGCGTAAAGTAAAAGACGGTGATCGTTTAGGCGGTGTAACCGTATCGGCTGATGATTTCGATGATGATTTAGTCGATGATGGTTCCGATATCTTATAAGAGGTACCACTATGGAACTTTCAATCGACATCGAAACGTACAGCGAGTGCCCGATTAAATATAGCGTGTATCGGTACGTAGATGATCCTTCGTTTGAGATTCTATTATTCGGATATTGTTTTGACGACGGTCCGGTCGAGGTTGTGGACCTAACAAAAGAAGAGCTGCCGCCACAAGTAGTGGCGGCTCTTCACAATCCGGACATAACAAAGACTGCGTTCAATGCCGCCTTTGAGATGACCTGTCTGCAAAAGATATATCCGGATATGGACATTACAAACTGGGAGTGTACCTCCGTATTAGCGTTATATTGCTCTCTACCTACATCCTTGGACGCTGTATCTAAGGCGTTAAAACTTGGAGTCGAAAAAGACTCTCGTGGTAAATCACTGATTCAGTATTTCTCGGTTCCGTGTAAACCGACAAAGTCGAATAAAGGTCGTACTCGTAATTTACCGGAAAACGACCCGGAACGGTGGGCCGAGTACATTGAATATAATAGGCAAGACGTTGTGGTGGAGCGTGCCATTCGTAACCGCCTGTTACCACTTAAACCGCCGGACATTGAACACGAGTATTGGCTCATGGACTTGGCCATTAACCGTAATGGTATCGCCGTTGATAACGAAATGATAGACAATGCCTTAGCTTTCGACGATGAATTCAAGCGTAAATTGACAGTTGAAGCCAGTGCTTTGACAGGGCTTGAAAACCCGAACAGCCCTTTGCAACTTAAAGAATGGATAGAAAATCGACTTGGCCATGAAATCCCCGGTATGACTAAAGCTGTAGTGGCTGATTTATTGGCTGAGGATTTACCGGCTGATGTTCGTCGTGTATTGGAACTAAGGCAGATGCTCGGGAAAACAAGCGTGAAAAAATATGCGGCTATGCGTAATGCAGAATGCTCGGACGAACGTATTCACGGTATGCTACAGTTTTATGGTGCCATGAGAACCGGACGTTGGGCCGGACGTATTGTGCAGTTGCAGAACCTACCTCGTAACTACCTTGAGGATTTGGACACCGCCAGAGACGCGCTCAAGCAAGGCGATTTAGAAATGTTTGAGTTACTATATGGCGATGTGTCTGATACACTGTCTCAGCTCATTCGCACAGCCTTAGTGGCTGAACCGGGAAATCGCTTTATTGTGGCCGATTTTAGTGCTATCGAAGCCAGGGTCATTGCTTGGTTATGTAGTGAAAAATGGCGTCAGAAGGTATTCGCCGAAGGTGGCGATATTTACTGTGCATCAGCTTCTAATATGTTTCATGTTCCAGTTGAAAAGCATGGTGTGAACGGCCATCTCCGGCAAAAAGGAAAAGTGGCTGAGTTGGCTCTCGGTTATGGCGGCGGTGTTAAAGCATTGATTGCAATGGGCGCTTTAAAAGGCGGTATCGCCGAAGACGAATTGCCAGATATTGTAAGAAAATGGCGTGCTGCATCACCTCGAATCATTAAGCTATGGAATGATGTAGATTTTGCGGCAAAAGAAGCAATTAGAAAAGGCGGGCCTGTTACTATTATCCATCGAGGCTTACGATTTGAACGTAGAGACGGTGCCTTATTTATCACATTACCGAGTGGCCGTCGATTGGCCTATACGAAACCGCGCATCGGCGAAAATCGTTTTGGTGGCGAGTCTATTACCTATATGGGTATGAATCAGATGGCCAACAAATGGGAACGCCTCGAAACCTATGGCGGTAAATTAACAGAAAACATTGTGCAGGCCATTGCGCGTGACTGCTTAGCCGGCGCAATGTATCGGTTATATAAGCACGGCTACAAAATCTGTGCTCACATACACGATGAAGTAGTCATTGAAGCGCCTATAGGTGTCGGTAGTTTGGACGAAGTAATTAAGATCATGTGTGAACCGGAACCGTGGTGTGACGGTTTGATATTAAATGCAGCGGGCTTTGAAAATCCATATTACATGAAAGATTAAGAGGAGGAATTATCATGATTGGCAAGTCGCAGATTAAGCAACAAGAAGAAGCTATTAAATATTTACGTGAATTGGTGTTACAAGCTGAAGACGGTGATAGTAAACAAGCCGCTCTCGATTATTGCGACGGGTGCTTAACTGCTTGCAAGCTAGGGCTCGAAGTTCTGGCCAAACAAGAAGAATCCAAAAAAGCGGATGCTAAAGACACCGAAACTACGGCCGAAACAAAACCGAAAAAACGCACTACCCGGAAGAAAAAAGCGGAACCTGTTGAAGAACCGGCTACTGCATCAGAAGCTCCGGCAGAACCGGAAGTCGCTCAAGAAACAGATGATTTTGATGATTTATTATAGGACGGTAGCAATGTATGAGTACGGTATTATTTCAGCTAAAGGTGCCACGGTTATTTGAAGTCGTACGACGGAAACAAATAGGAACGTGGAAACCGGCTATTCAATATCACGTTAATTGTGGAGGAAGTTTTACCTGTTATTGGCCGATGCGGCCAAACGGGTTTTCTGTACAAGTGGATTCCTATTATTCAGAGAATTATCATTGCCCGTTTTGTGGCCAAGAGGTAAACTGTGATACATTTACTATAAATGCTGAAGACGAGAATCGTATTCCTTTAACTATGGACCTATCTATAGTTAGTCGCAGAACCGAAATCGACGTTATTTTTAAATATGATTCGGTAATCGTTGATGGGGACCAAGGCCTTCGTCAAATTATAAAAGGGCATAAATCTAAACGAACGGATATTGTACGATTTGATTTTAAACAGCGTCGAGTGCTCTACATTCGGCGTGGCATTGCCCGCAGTAGTTTAATTGAAGTTATTCCGGATTTCAAACCACCGGGATACTTTGATCCATCCACGCCTTTTTACTGGTTAAGAGGAACCTATCAAAGTTTATTAGTTGAATATAAAGAAGAGTTAAAATCGTTTACAACCATTCTAAAAAAGGCTTTTTTGGAGAAATTAAGTAAACGTGTTGGCTATAAGGTTCCGGGAATTCGTCAAACAGTTAGTATGTCGTGCTCCGCAGGCGTGTTTAAAGGTCTGTTCGATACACTGGTATTTAGAATGGCGGCACCAGACGGCCCGTCCGTAAGCGAGGAACTTTTGTCGGATTATATAGAAAATCAATACAGCCATATTGCTCAACCTATGGGAGACCTATTGGAATTAACGCGTTCAGGTACTTCGTGGATTAATGCCTTAATTAAAGTTTATCGGCTAAAGAATAACAGGCACACTCGACAACTATTACAGACACGGCCGTTCTGGGCTATTAATGTACTATCGTTAATAAATGCTTTCTCAGATAATCCTAATTATGAACGCACATTATCCTCTTTCTTTACGGCATCCCAAAATGAGTATGGACGTAATCATTGGCAGTTTATAGCTTGTACTCGATTGCCTGAGTTTTTATCAATTTATCGCTATGTTCGAGGCGAAAGTGCTGCCGTAAATTTAGTAACCTCTGTTAAGGACTTTTACCAATTGAGAGATGCGGCCGAAACGTATTTCCGCTTATCTCGTCAAAACCGTAAAGACTTTTGGTCGCAACGAGTTAAGGCAAGAGATGTGCATGATACGCTAGTTTTGATGTCTAAAAAAGAGAAGGTAAAAAATAAAAGTATCCAACAATCTGACATTTACAAACGCCTCGAGGCAACAATTGACGGTTACGAGTTTAGCGTGCCGAAGGAAACACACGCATTAGTGGACATCGGTACTAAGCTACATAATTGTGTAGCGACCTACGCTGACCGAGTAATCAAAGGAGCTGTGGCTATCGTGGTGGTTTCGAAGAACAATGAATTGCAAGCTTGTATCGAAGTAACACCTCGTGATGACGGTTTAAGCTTTGTGCAGATTCATCAGGCTAAGCTTAATTGTAATCATCCGGTGCGAGAAGATCCGGTATTGAATAAAGCGGTAGTCGATTGGGCGGATAAGGTTAAGTTAAATGCATTTAAGTATAATTACGACATTGCAAGGTTAGGAGGCACGGCGATTTGAGCGACATTACTATAAAAATAGCTACGGGCACAAATCGCTACGCCCGTAGCTGGAAGACCGAAGAACTAAAATGGTCTGAACTCGTAACACAACTAAGTAAGGCTACTGTAACTAAAGAAACGGCATCCGAATATAAGCGGATGAATAAATCACAGCAGGGCGACGTCAAAGACGTAGGCGGTTTTGTCGGAGGTTATATCCCTAAAAACGGCCGACGCGTTAAAGGTGCCGTAAAGCAGCGATATTTGTTGACGCTTGACGCGGATAGTCCGGACGATGATTTCCTGATGATGCTCGATTTAGCACTTGATAGCTATGAATATGTATTATATAGCACACATAGCCACACGGAAAAACAACCACGATACCGAATTATTGTACCGTCCGACAGACCGATGCTTCCGGATGAGTTTCAAGCGGTGTCACGGCGAATAGCCGAATCCATCGGAATAGAGTCATTTGACCCGTCTACACATCAACCGGAACGGCTTATGTATTGGCCAAGTCATCCGAAAGATGTGGAGTACGTATTTCAGCATCACGAAGGTTCACTGTTACCGGTAGACGATATATTGGCCACTTATACAGACTGGACTGATGTTAGCCTTTGGCCAACAAGTTCAAGAGTGGAAACGCTCATGGCACATAGTGCCAAAAAGCAAGGTAATCCTTTGGCCAAATCTGGGCTCATCGGTGCCTTTTGTCGGAGTTACAGTATAACAGCTGCTATCGATAAATTCTTACCGGATATATATGCACCGTGTGATACGGCGAATCGGTATACCTATAAAGCCGGCTCTACCGTGGCAGGGCTTGTCGTATATGATAACGACACGTTCGCTTATAGCCACCATGGTACTGACCCGTTAAGTGGTAAGTTGGCCAATGCATTTGATTTGGTCCGTATCCATAAATTCGGCTCACTCGATGAAGATTGTGACGCTAAAACGAGGGCTGATGCAAGACCATCGTTCAAGGCGATGATGAACTTTGTAAATGAAGATGGTGCGGCTCCGGTATTACTCGATAAAGAACGGGCCGCTAAGTATAGCAACGAATTCGACAATATCGAGGATTTAATCGACGATGATGCGGATGATAGCTGGATGCGTAAATTACAACGTACTAAGGCGGGCGTCCCGGAGTCAAACCCCTATAACTGCATTTGGATTCTGCAACATGATCCAAAATTAAAGCAGCGGTTCGGCCTGGACGAGTTCGCACATCGAATTGTCGTGCTCGGTAATCTGCCGTGGCGTACCGTAAACGGTAGTGATTTATGGGGGGACACCGATGATGCTTGTATACGGAATTACTTATCTACGGTATATCAAATTAAGGGCAAGGGCATTATCGATGATGCGATTACCGAGGTCATGAACCAAAATAAATTTCATCCTGTCCGCGAATACTTAACAGCTCTAAATTGGGACGGTACGGAACGCGTCGATTCCTTATTCATTGATTTTATCGGTGCCGAAGATACTCCGTATATCAGAGCAGTTACGAGAAAATGGCTATGCGGAGCCATAGCCCGCGTTATGGAGCCCGGCATAAAGTTTGATACGGCCATTGTATTATACGGCGAGCAAGGGCTTGGTAAGTCGGTTATTTTGGAGCGGTTGGGCGGTAAATGGTTTAACAATACCTTACAGGATATCAAGACCAAAGACGCCTTAGAACAAATACAGGGTGCCTGGATTAATGAATTGGCCGAGTTATCGCCGACGTATAAAAACGATAACGAAATCGTTAAGGCATTCCTGAGTCGTACTACAGACCGATTTAGAGTCCCGTATGGCCGCCGAACGGAAGAATACCCAAGACAGTGCGTGTTCGCCGGCTCCACGAATAATTTATTGTTTTTAAAGGATCGCACCGGTAACCGACGCTTTTGGCCAATTAGTGGTAATAAGCAGCGGAAAGTGCGCAACTCGTGGGATTTATCAAAAGACGAAGTAGACCAAATTTGGGCGGAGGCGTTTATGCTGTGGGCTAATGGTGAGTCATTAGTATTGGATGAGTCACTGGAACAGGAAGCGATTAAAATACAGCAATCTCACACGGAAGGCTCAGAGCTTACAGGTCTTATCGAAGAATATTTGTCGGTACTGCTACCACCTAACTGGGATAGCAAGGACCTATATGACCGTAGAGCCTATCTTGAGTCATACGACGAAGAGAAGGGCGGTAAGCCACGAGAAAAGGTCTGTGCTCTTGAGATTTGGTGTGAAGTGTTGAACGGGGACCGTAAAACACTGTCAAATGCTAAAGCCCGTGAACTCATTGATATTCTGCAATCATTGCAAGGATGGGAGCCGTATAATAAGGGTTCCGGTAAATTACGTTTTGGTAAATTATATGGTGTGCAAAAAGCGTTTGTGCCCTCGGACAGAGGACACAATAAGCTGTGATTTTATCGAAAACGGTGTTCCAGAGGTGTAGCCAATTACCGTAGCCAATTGTTATATCTAATTTTATAGATTTAATAATTATACTTCTTTATACATAGAAGATTATAGATATATGCTATAAAATTGGATACGGCTACGGGATTGGTTACGGAATTGGCTACGGCTTAAAGTACGATTACTATTATATTTATATGTGTAATGTAGCCAATGTAGCCAATTATTACTAATTAATTATAAATATAATAATATTGTATATACGCGTGTATATATATTAGTGTATATCTAAAAAATAGCCTATATATAGTTTTGGCCAATAATTGGCTACATTGGCTACACACAAATATTCGAAGGAATGGTGTATATGGAATGGACTGAAAAACAGGTTGAGGCCTTTATGAAATCGGAGGCTCAAAAAAGAGGATGCCTATTTTATAAATTCGTGTCCCCCGGTAACGACGGTGTGCCGGATAGAATTTTAATTACCCGTACAGGGCAGGTGCATTTTATTGAGTTGAAAACTACAACAGGCAGGCTTTCACCTACGCAGCAGGTGCAGATTTTAAGACTGAAAGAGCATCACGCACAGGTCAGTGTGGTACAAGGTAAGAATGGTGTGATTAACTTCTTCACCGAGGCGGGCTTATGAAGTTTGTTCCGCACCCCTATCAATCGATAGCCATAGACCGGATTGTAACGAATACACACTACGGACTGCTACTCGATATGGGGCTTGGTAAAAGTATCTGCACGTTGATGGCCATTAATCAGTTAATCAATAACCGGTTTGAGGTTACCAAGGTTCTATTGATAGCACCAAAGAAAGTAGCTGAAAGTACCTGGGTGCAGGAAGCTGCTAAATGGGACGAGACGAAGAATCTTAAAATTGTAAAGGTGCTGGGTAGTGCCAAACAACGAATTGATGCATTACACACAAAAGCCGATGTGTATGTGATTAACCGAGAAAATGTAACATGGTTATGCGAATATTATGTACATAACATACGGCAATGGCCATTTGATATGTTGGTGGTGGATGAGAGCAGTAGTTTTAAGAATCCAAGAGCAAAACGGTTTAAGGCATTGCGTAAATTCCGCGGACTGTTTGATCGTGTCGTTGTTTTAACCGGGACACCTGCGCCAAATACATTGATGGACCTGTGGTCCCAAATCTATTTATTAGATGGAGGTGAGCGACTAGGTCGTACGATTACCGAATACCGAGACAGATATTTCGTACCGGATAAAACCAATGGCCACGTTGTATATAGTTACCGATTAAAGGCATCTGCTGAATTAGATATTTACAAACGATTGCAATCAGTGTGTATGAGCTTAAAGGCTGCGGATTATTTATCCTTGCCAAAACGTATTGACAATGTAATTCGAGTGGAGATGACCGATGCAGAAAAAGCCTTGTATCAAACGATGGAGCGACAGCATGTATTGGCCTTGGCAGATAGTGAAATAATTGCACTAACTGCCGCTGCTGTTGCGAATAAGCTGTTACAGATGGCTAACGGGTATGTGTACGACGAAGACAAGCACTGTACGAAAATCCATGAGCAGAAATTAGAAGTGCTGAAAGAATTGGCTGATACGAATGCAGGAAAACCGATGTTGGTATTTTATAATTTCCGTCACGATTTGACAGCGATTAAGAAGGCCTTTCCTAACGCACGAGAATTAAAGACTGATGCTGATGTCGCAGATTGGAATCAAGGGCGAATTGATATGCTACTCGCACATCCGGCATCGGCTGGTTACGGGCTTAATTTACAAGCCGGTGGACATATTATCGTGTGGTACGGCTTAACGTGGAGTCTGGAACAATATCAACAGGCCAATGCACGATTATACAGGCAAGGTCAGTCCGAGGCCGTTATTATCCATCATTTGGTAACTGTCGGAACTATGGACGAGCAAGTTATGCGGGCTATCGCTAAAAAGGAAGCCGGTCAGAATGAATTACTGGATGCGATTAAATATAGAAAGTCGCTATATGAAACAGTGAAAGGAGAATGCTTATGAATTCAGAATTGGATAGCACCAAAAAGGGAATCATGGCTATGTTGTGTAGTTTAGGGTATCAATTTATACTCCGTGATAGAGATGATAACCTATGGGCATATAGAATGGGTTCAAGACCGACAGCAGGAGCTACAG
>NZ_SVCB01000051.1 GCF_015058545.1 Veillonella sp. | reverse complement strand
TTGAAGCTGCCGATGCCATGGTAAAGGCCGCCAATGTAGCCCTCGTGGGAACTGAAAAAATCGGTTCCGGTCTCGTAACCGTTATGGTACGAGGTGATGTAGGTGCCGTTAAAGCATCCGTTGATGCCGGTGCAGCAGCTGCCGAACGAGTAGGGCAAGTTGTCTCGACGCATGTAATTCCACGGCCTCACAAAGATGTGGAAAGCGTTATCTTAAAGGAAAAAGGTGAAGCTTAATGAGTAATACGGATCAAATGGTTGATGAGATTTTGAAACGCGTTTTACAAAAAGCCGATAATTTATCGGCAGCCACCCCGAATCAAAGTGAAAGCAAAGGAGCGGAACAAATTATGGCGAACAGTTGCAGTTTAACAGAATTCATTGGCACAGCAAAATTTGGTGATACTATCGGTTTAGTAATCGCTAACGTGGATCAACAAGTATTGGATGCTATGAAATTAACAAAAAAATATCGTTCAATCGGTGTTGTAGGCGCTCGTACCGGTGCCGGCCCTCACATTATGGCCGCTGATGAAGCCGTAAAAGCTACCAACACTGAAATCGTAAGCATCGAACTCGCGCGCGACACTAAAGGCGGCGCCGGTCACGGTTCCTTAATCGTATTCGGTGGCGACGACGTTTCCGACGTAAAACGTGCCGTTGAAGTAACTCTTAAAGAAGTTGAACGTACTTTCGGCGACGTATACGCTAATGAAGCAGGCCACATCGAATTACAATATACAGCTCGCGCAAGCCATGCTATTAACACCGCATTCGGTGCTCCTGAAGGCAAAGCATTCGGCCTTATCGTAGGTGCTCCGGCAGCTATCGGCGTGGTAATGGCTGATGTGGCTGTAAAAGCAGCTAACGTAGACGTAATCGGCTACGCATCTCCTGCAAACGGCACAAGCTTCTCCAACGAAGTAATTTTACAGATTTCCGGTGATTCCGGTGCAGTTCGTCAGGCTGTTATCACAGCTCGCGAAATCGGTAAAGAATTATTAGGCACTTTAGGTAGCGAACCTAAAAATGATGCTCCTTCTTACATTTAACTTCGATAGAAAGGAAGCTTGACATATGAGATCAAAACGTTTTGAAGTATTAAGCAAACGCCCTGTTAACCAGGATGGTTATGTAAAAGAATGGGTGGAAGAAGGCTTTATAGCCATGGAATCGCCGCAGGATCCTAAACCAAGTATCCGCATTGAAAACGGCAAAATTGTTGAACTCGACGGTAAACGTCGTGAAGACTTCGACTTAATCGATACATTTATTGCTAACTACGCAATCCGTTTGGAACGGGCTGAAGAAGTTTTGGCGATGGATTCTCGCAAAATCGCTAACATGATTTTGACGCCAACCGTACCTCGCAGCGAAATTGCCAGCCTTGCAAAATCCATGACTCCGGCCAAAATGGTTGAAGTAGTAAGTAATTTCAACGTTGTTGAAATGATGCAATGTATGCAAAAAATGCGTGCTCGTCGCACCATGGCTAACCAGGCTCACGTAACAAACGTTAACGATAACCCGGTTCAAATCGCAGCTGATGCGGCTGAAGGCGCACTTCGCGGTTTTGCTGAAGAAGAAACAACCGTAGCGGTTGCTCGTTACGCTCCGCTTAACGCTATCAGTATCTTGGTAGGTTCCCAAGCAGGTCGTCCGGGCGTATTGACTCAATGCTCCTTGGAAGAAGCAACTGAATTGGAACTTGGTATGCGCGGTTTCACAGCTTATGCTGAAACAATTTCCGTATACGGTACTGAAGACGTATTCACCGACGGTGATGATACTCCATGGTCCAAAGCATTCTTAGCATCTGCTTATGCTTCCCGTGGTTTGAAAATGCGTTTTACTTCCGGTACAGGCTCTGAAGTTCAGATGGGTCAAGCGGAAGGTAAATCCATGTTATACCTTGAAACTCGTTGCCTCTACATTACTAAAGGCGCCGGCGTACAGGGTATCCAGAACGGTTCCGTAAGCTGTATCGGTATTCCGGCAGCGGTACCTTCCGGTATTCGTGCGGTATTGGCAGAAAACTTGATTGCTGCTATGCTTGACCTCGAATGTGCATCCAGTAATGACCAGACATTCAGTCATTCCGACTTACGTCGTACGGCTCGTACACTCATGCAGTTCTGCCCGGGCACTGACTTCATTTGCTCCGGTTACAGCTCCACGCCAAACTATGACAACATGTTTGCCGGCTCCAACTGGGATGCGGAAGACTATGATGACTGGACAATCATTCAGCGTGACCTCAAAGTTAACGGCGGTTTGAAACCGGCTACAGAAGACGCTGTAGTAGCTGTTCGTAATAAAGCAGCTCGTGCGCTTCAAGGTTTATTCGCTGAACTCGGCTTACCGGCTATTACCGATGAAGAAGTAGAAGCTGCTACTTATGCTAACGGTTCCAAAGATATGCCGCCTCGCGACAAAGTAGCTGACATCAAAGCAGCGGCCGACCTTATGAATCGCGGCGTTACCGGTATTGACTTTGTAAAAGGTCTTGCTAAACGCGGCTTCAATGATTTAGCCCAAAGCGTTCTTAATTTGTTGAAACAGAAAATTGCCGGTGACTACTTACAGACATCCGCTATTTTTGACGATAAATTCAATGTAATTTCAGCAATTAACAATCCTAACGACTATGCCGGCGTTGGCACAGGTTATCGTTTGGAAGGCGAAGATTGGGAAGTAATTAAAAATATTCCTAACGCAATCGATCCGCGTGATATTTAAGGAGGCATCAATATGGCTGAAGTTAATGAGCAAGTTTTACGCGCACTGATTATGGAAGTGCTTAAAGAAATGGGTAGCGCCAGCAAGCCTGTTACTTTTGCCGGTTCCTCCGAAACGGCGGCTCCGGCTCGTCCTAAAGATGAGGACGTAGATGATACTTGGATTCAGACCGGTGGCCCGGCTGAAGCCCATACATCACCTGATGAAGTGGTTATTGCTGTAGGTCCTGCATTTGGTCGCAGCCAACGCACGACTATCGTAGGCGTACCACATCGCAATGTAATCCGTCAACTCGTTGCCGGTATTGAAGAAGAAGGCTTAAAAGCTCGTGTAGTTCGTGTATATCGTTCGTCCGACGTAGCAGCCGTAGCTGTTGAAGGCGACCGCTTATCCGGTTCCGGCGTTTGCATCGGTATTCAATCCAAAGGTACTACCGTAATTCACCAACGTGATTTACAACCGTTATCCAACTTGGAATTATTCCCACAAGCACCATTGCTTACGGAAGAAGTATACCGCGCCATCGGTAAAAACGCAGCTAAATACGCTAAGGGCGAATCCCCTAATCCGGTAGCTACGCTTAACGATCAAATGGCACGCCCTAAATATCAAGCGTTGTCAGCCCTTTTACACATTAAGGAAACAAAACGAGTGGTTAAAGGTAAACCGGCTGATGAATGCCGCGTAAGCCTATAAGGAGGCCTTTATGAGTCAAGATATGGAAGCGATGATTCGCAAAATTTTAGAAGATATGCAAAAGGGAACCCCTTCTCCGGTAAGTGCCGTAGCTCAGACAAGCACAACTGAACGCGTTGCTACAGTAGCGGATTACCCAATTGCTAAAAAACATCCTGAATGGATCAAAGTAGGCAATCGTTCCTTAGATGATATTACCTTGGATGCCGTTATGGCCGGTCAGGTTTCTATGGATGATATGCGTATCAGCCCTGAAATCTTAAAAGCACAAGGTCAAATCGCTAAAGCCGGCGGTCGCGATCAGATTGAATACAACTTCTCCCGCGCTGCTGAAATGACTAAAGTAGGCGATAAACGCTTATTGGAAATGTACAATGCCCTTCGTCCATACCGTTCCTCCAAACAGGAATTGTTGGCTATGGCTGATGAACTTGAAAAAGAATACGGTGCTGTAATTTGTGCTGAATTCGTTCGTGAAGCGGCTGAAAACTATGAAAAACGTAAGAAATTGAAAGGTGATAACTAAGAGTTAGGAGTTTTGTGTATGAAGCGAGTCGTTGGTATTGATATAGGTAATTCCACAACAGAATCAGCGTTAGCGGAAATCCACGAGTCCGGTGAAGTTCGTTTTCTCGGATCGGCGATTGCCAATACGACCGGGATCAAAGGAACTAAGGATAATATTCAAGGACTCTTTGAATCGCTTCGTCAACTGGTTGCCAAAACGGGCCTGTCCCTTAAGGACATCGATTTAATCCGTATCAATGAAGCTACCCCGGTTATTGGCGACGTGGCGATGGAGACGATTACAGAAACGATTATTACCGAATCAACCATGATTGGGCATAATCCGAAAACTCCGGGCGGTCTTGGTATCGGTGTGGGCTATACGGCTCATATCCTACAATTGCTGGATAAACCTATGTCGGATGACTATATCGTAGTCGTACCGAAAGAAATAGATTTTCAGCTTGTAGCCGAATTGATTAATGCGTATGTAACAAAAGGCTATCGCATCAAAGGAGCTATCTTGCAGGCCGATGACGGCGTGCTGGTAGCCAACCGTTTGCAACAGCCGATTCCGATTATTGATGAAGTAGCCTATGTCGATAAAGTACCGCTTGGTATGTTGGCTGCAGTGGAAGTAGTAGAACCGGGTAAAGTAATTTCCCAATTGTCTAATCCTTACGGTATTGCTACAGTTTTCAACTTGACAGCGGATGAGACCAAGAACATAGTACCTATCGCCAGAGCGCTTATCGGCAATCGTTCGGCGGTGGTTATTAAAACCCCTGCCGGGGATGTAAAAGAACGTGTAATCCCTGCCGGGTCCATTGTGGCATCCGGCGACGGACGTACCGTATCCATCGATATTTCAGCAGGTGCCGAACAGATTATGGCTACCCTTGGCCAAGTGTCTCACATCGACAATGTATGCGGTGAAGCGGGCACGAATGTGGGCGGCATGTTGGAACGAGTTCGTCAGACTATGGCGGACTTAACCAATAAATCACCAAATGATGTTTTTATTGAAGATTTACTGGCAGTAGATACATCGGTGCCGATTAATGTGAAAGGCGGTCTTGCCGGCGAGTTCTCTATGGAACAGGCCGTAGGCATTGCCTCCATGGTTAAATCGGATCACTTACAGATGGAAATTATCGCCAAAGAAGTAGAACGGGAGCTTAAAATCCCTGTAGAAATCGGCGGTCAGGAAGCTGAATCGGCCATTCTCGGGGCTTTGACTACACCGGGTACGGAAACGCCGTTGGCGATTCTGGATCTCGGGGCAGGCTCTACCGATGCTTCGATTATGTCACCTGACGGACGGGTTACGGCTATTCACTTAGCCGGAGCCGGCAATATGGTAACGATGTTGATTAACTCTGAATTGGGACTGGAAGATATCCATTTAGCTGAAAGCATTAAGAAATTCCCATTAGCCAAAGTAATCAGCGTGTATCATATCCGCCACGAAGACGGCAATGTACAGTTTTTCAAAGAGCCGTTACCGGCCGATTTATTCGCCAAGACGGTAATTGTAACCGACGAAGGACTCGTTCCTATCGAAGGGGACCAATCAATGGAAAAAATCAAGATTGTTCGTCAAACTGCGAAGGAACGTGTTTTTGTAACCAATTCCCTGCGAGCCTTACGGGCTGTAAGCCCAACGCACAATGTGCGTGATATTCCTTTCGTAGTTATTGTAGGCGGTTCGGCTTTGGACTTTGAAGTACCGCAGCTCGTAACGGATGCGTTGTCTCACTATAATTTGGTAGCCGGGCGCGGCAATGTGCGCGGCACCGAAGGGGCACGTAATGCGGTGGCAACCGGCTTGATTCTATCGTATGCCAAAGAGCGGAGGGGATAAATTATGGAGGTTATCATTGCACCTAAACCGACCATTATGATTTATCACCACCCCAATGTATCAGTGGAAACTATTCAGGACCTCTTGTTCGGCATAGAAGAAGAAGGTATCCCGTATAGCTTAGAGGCACGTGCCGCAAGCGATGATATATTGCTTATGGCTGATGAAGCCTCTCATGCATCGGCCTTATCCGTAGGAGTAGGCTGCAGTGCTGATACCTTGGTGTTAAGTTATAAAAACTTACCGCCTCATCAATTCATATATCGTTTGCGTAATTATAAACAAGCAAAACAAACTATGCGAGCGTTAGGGGCCAATGCAGCTCGCCTGGTAAAAGGCAATCCTTTTAAAACCGACCCCGGATTGGAGGTGGCATTTTGAAAGAAGCATTAGGACTCTTGGAAGTAGCCGGATTGGCAGCGGCCATTAAAGCGGCTGACGTGATGGTGAAAGCAGCTAATGTAACGATTTTGAACGTGGAAAAAGCACGTGGCGGCGGTTGGATGACCGTTAAAGTAACCGGTGATGTAGGCGCTGTTCAGGCAGCTGTACAGGCTGGGGTAGCCCAAGCTAAACACGAACGTCATTACATTGCGCATAAAGTAATTCCAAGACCGGCTGAGGGCATTGATGCAATGCTATTAAGCGGTGGCGGTAAACCGGTATTGAACCCTAAGGCAACGGACGTTGTGAAGGAAGAAACACCGGCTCCCGCTGAAAAAACCGAAGCTAAACCGGTAGCGGCTACTAAAGTAGCGGCACCTGCCAAAGCGGAGGCTAAAACAACAGCTTCTACGGCTAAACCGGTGAAGAGTACACCGGCTAAAGCGAGTGAAGCAGCTAAGCCGGCTGAAACCGCTAAAACGGAACCGGCAAAAGCAGCGACTACGGCGGCGGTAAAAGCGCCGGCTAAAACGGCCGAACCGGTTAAACCGGTTGAAACTGCCAAAACTGAGGCGTCTAAAACAAATCCAACTGCAATCACCAAGGCGGAATCTTCCGTTGATACAGCGAAAGAAGCCTTGATGAAGGTGGTTACACCAACGCCGAAGAAACGGCCGAGTCGAGCTAAAACAACGACGAAACCAAAAGCATAACCCAAAAGGTAAGCCCTTTGGTTGAAGCACAAGATTTACAGATATGAAGGATCCATTAAAGGAGGATTTATAATGAATAATGCATTAGGCATGGTAGAAACAAAAGGTTTAGTAGGCGCTATCGAAGCAGCCGATGCTATGGTAAAAGCAGCTAACGTAACATTGACCGGTTATGAAAAAATCGGTTCCGGTTTGGTAACTGTAATGGTTCGCGGTGATGTAGGCGCTGTTAAAGCCGCTGTAGACGCAGGTTGCGCAGCAGCTGCTAAAGTGGGCGAAGTTGTATCCACTCATGTAATTCCACGCCCTCATAGCGATGTAGAAAGCATCTTGGTTAAATAAGACCGTTGCTTTTTATCAACGACTTGAATTAGTAAGACTGATTACAGATTAACTAATTAGCAAAGGATAACCTATGATGGATAAAGATGCTTTAAAAGAGCTGATTCGCCAGATTATCCAAGATGTGCAGACGCCGGAAATCCCAATCGGGATTTCCAATCGTCACCTTCATCTCAGTCAGGCCGACTATGACCGGTTATTCCCTCATGTGACCTTACAGTCCAAGAAGGAATTGAAGCAGCCCGGTGAATTTGCCGCGGAACAAGTGGTAACCATAGTGGGGCCGAAGAATGAAATTGGTAAAGTTCGTTTATTGGGGCCGCTTCGCAAAGCATCGCAAGTGGAAATTTCACAAACCGATGCTCGTATGCTGGGCGTAAAACCACCGATTGTGTTGTCCGGTCAGCTTGATAAAGCGGTGCCGATTACCTTAAAAACGGAATTCGCTCAAATTACAATCCCTTGTTGTATCATCGCCAAGCGTCACATTCATGTGAATGCCGATGATGCGCCAAAGTTGGGCGTAAAGAATGGCGATACCGTAAAGGTACGCGTTGTGACACCGGAACGAACGACTGTTTTCGAAGATGTTATCATTCGCGTTTCCCCTGATTATGTGACGGAAATGCATTTAGATACGGACGAGGCGAATGCGGCACAAGTGGATGCTCATACGGTGGCGAAAATAGTACGGTAGGAGGCAAGTATGCGCAGTATTGAAGAAGTAAATCAACTATTGGCCGCTTTTAATCAATGCGTTGAGGAAGGGGCGACACGCACAATTTCAGAAAAGGAAGCTGATACCTTACGGGTCGGCGTCGATCTTGGCACATCGTCCATCGTCCTTGCCGTAGTTGATGTGGGCGGTCAACCGGTATACGGTGCTTTTGAATACGCGCAGGCCGTAAGAGACGGCTTAGTGGTAGATTATGTGGGGGCAGTTACTATAACTCGGCGTTTAAAAGCAAAAGCCGAAGCGGAACTGGGATGCTCCTTAACGAAGGCAGCAGCGGCCGTACCGCCCGGCACTTTGGGCAAAAATAAAGACGTGGTAAGCCATGTTCTTGAAGGCGCTGATTTCGAAGTAACCGCCATATATGATGAACCAACGGCAGCTGCCTTGGTACTTGATATGGTCAATGGTGCTGTAGTCGATGTGGGCGGCGGCACGACGGGAATTACCGTGATTAAACGGCGCAAAGTGAGTTACACCGCCGATGAACCGACCGGCGGTTCTCATATGACGCTTGTGCTGAGCGGTAACTATGGAATTTCCCAAGCTGATGCGGAACTTCTCAAGCGAGATCATTCAAGAGAACGGGAAGTGTATCCGGTAATTCGCCCGGTAGTCGAAAAAATGGCCACCATAACCAATAAAGCCTTGACGGACGGGGCCTATCGCAAGAATGGTCCGGTATATGTCGTAGGCGGTGCCACTAATTTTACCGATTTTGCCGATACCTTTGAGAAAGTCATCGGACGGGAGGTTATAAAGCCTCTATATCCGGAATTTGTAACCCCTTTAGGAATTGCCCTTGGCAGTGTATAACTCAAATGTGGATTTATGGCTAAGGTACTGAACAAGAGCGAGTTATAAATACAACGTTGAAAGGCAATTTTACAGGGAATGAGGTAGTTATGGACGAAATTATTGCAGCAGTACTCAAACGCTTGCAGGCGCGAATGGAAAGCCGAGGACAGGTGGATTTGGCTCACGACGGCAAGCTTGAGGAACGTACCTTGCTGCATCATCAACGGGTGGAGGTTACCGGCTTAAGTCAATCACAATTAAATGAACTGACCGAGCGAATCGAAGGTCCTTTAGTGACGTGGTTCGACCAGGCAGTCGCTTATGGTTGTGATATGACGGTGGTTACGGATATGTGTGTTAACCAACAATGGAATCCGGCGATGATATTAACCTGGCCGTTTACTTTTAAAGATAAACAAGGCCGCAAGGTATACAGTTTCAAAGAGCGCATCATTAGTGCGTCGGCGATTCGTACCTGCAACAAAGAGTCCGTTATACTAATATTTCGTGGTCAGCGATTTACCGCTCTCGGGCTTGATGAATTGCGCGACCGCCACCTTGTATGTGTAGAAGGGACGAAACGATATGCAGACTGGTAGAGTAATAGGCAGTATTGTATCGACACAAAAACACGAGTCCTTAGTGGGCTTGAAGTTGATGATTATACAATACGTTGACGGCAATCAGGAACCGTTACCTTCGTATGAAGTGGCGGCGGACACTGTGAGTGCCGGGATTGGTGAATACGTATTATTGACCCGCGGTTCTTCTGCTCGCCACGTATTCGGCGACGGACAGGACATCAATAGCGCTGTTGATTGCGCTATCGTAGGTATTATAGATAGTTTTGATAAATAGGAGGCCCACCATGGCTATTTACACGAAAACGGGCGATAAGGGCACGACGGGACTGTTTGACGGTACTCGCGTTGCCAAAAACTCGGAACGGGTCAACACCTATGGCACCCTTGATGAGTTGAATGCGCACTTAAGTGTGTGTGAAAAATTGGTGCGGTATCCGGAAACAAAACAGATTTTACATAATTTACAAGGCCTGTTATTTAGACTTTGTGCGGAAGTAGCGACGATGGATCAAGCTAAATTAACACAGTACAGCACGCTTATCAGTGAAGCGGATATTAAAGAGCTGGAATCAATCATCGACCGCTATACGCAATTATTGCCGCCGCTCACAAGTTTTATATATCAGGGCAACAATTTAGCAGCTGCTGAGCTTCATGTGGCCCGTACCGTTTGCAGACGGGCGGAACGAAAACTCAACGGCTTGCGGCAGGGCGAACCGGTTAGACCGACAGCGTTAGCGTTTGTAAACCGGTTATCCGACTGCATCTATACGCTGGCGCGTATGGAAGACTTCATGTTCTATGTGGACGAAGTTTCCTCAAAGGTTATGGCTAAATTGGATGGGGCAGTAGAAGCGGCTTCACCGGCTAAGAGCCATACCGAGGTTGGAACCAAGCCCATAAATGAAGAAGAACGACTGCGTCGTATGGCCATGTGCTTACTTGAAGGGGCAACGGCTAAAAGCGAAGCTATGGGCGTACCGGTTGTTATTACTGTAGTGGATGTACACGGTAATCCGGTTCTTGCCTATCGCATGGCTGATGCGTTGCTCGTAAGTACCGAAATTTCGGCCGGCAAAGCCTATACGGCAGTGGCTCTAAAATGTAAGACCCAAGCTTTGAAAGAAATCATTCAGCCCGGGGCTGATTTATATCAGATTGAATCCATGGTATCCAGGCCTTTAGTTACATTTGGCGGCGGATTTCCGCTGACGCAAAACGGTAAGCTCATAGGTGGCTTAGGTATTAGTGGGGGGACAGTCGCTGAAGATGTGACTATCGGAGAATATGCAATGGATTATATGGAGGCAAAGTATGGAAAATAAACAAGAGTTAGAACGTATGATTCGCTCTATGGTTATGAATATTATGAATGGTACGGACACAGGCGCTGATGCAGCTACTGAAGGTTCCTTACCGGATGAGCCGGGCGTTTTCAATACTGTAAATGCAGCCGTAGCGGCCGCTAAAAAGGCACAAATTCAATTCGAAGAATGCACCTTGGCTACTCGCGGTAAAGCTATTGAAGCGATTCGTCAGAGCATGCGTCCATTAGTTAATAAATTGGCCCAGATGACCTATGACGAAACCGGTATGGGCCGTGTAGCGGATAAGATTATTAAATTGAATCTTACCCTCGACAAAACACCGGGTGTAGAAGACTTGGTAACGGAATGTGAAACCGGTGATAACGGGATGACCTTATATGAATTGTCCCCATACGGTGTTATCGGTGCCGTTACGCCAAGTACTAACCCAAGTGAAACTTTGATTTGTAATGCTATCGGCATGTTAGCGGCAGGCAATGCGATCTTCTTCAGCGTTCATCCGGGGGCTAAAAAATTATCTCGTTGGCTCGTAAGTGAACTTAATAAAATCGTAGCGGATGCTATCGGTATTAATAACTTAATCGTTACTATCGCTGAACCGTCCATTGAAGCGGCTCAGGAAATGATGGTACATCCGGATATTCCTTTATTGGTTGTTACCGGTGGCCCGGGCGTTGTACATCAGGCATTGTGCAGTGGCAAGAAGGTAATCGGTGCCGGCGCCGGCAATCCGCCTGCATTCGTTGATGAAACAGCCAACATTCGTCAGGCTGCTCAGGATATCGTAATGGGCGCCAGCTTTGATAATAATATCCTCTGCATTGCAGAAAAAAGCGTGGTAGCCGTTCGTTCCATCGCTGACGAACTGATTGAAGAAATGAAAAAAGCCGGTGCGGTTCTTATCGAAAGAGAAGATCAAATCCAAAAATTATTGGATATTACTTTGCAGAAAAACTGTACACCAAGCCGCAAATATGTAGGCCGCAATGCCAACGTAATCTTGCGTGATGCCGGTATTGAAGTGGAAGGCGACCCTCGACTTATCATTATGAGAACCGACAAACATCATCCGTTTGCCACAACTGAAATGTTGATGCCGATTTTACCGGTAGTAACGGTAGAAAACTTCGAAGACGGTTTGGCAACTTGCCTCTTCTTAGAAGCCGGTTTACATCATACGGCAACCATGCATTCCCTTAACTTGGAACGCCTTAACAAAATGGCACGTGCTATGAAAACGTCGATTTTTGTTAAAAACGGTCCATCCTATGCAGGTCTTGGTTACAATGGCGAAGGTACTACCACCTTTACGATTGCCACACCAACCGGTGAAGCAACTACATCGGCTCGTCACTTTGCGCGTCGCCGTCGTTGCTGCTTGACTACAGGCTTCCAAATTCGTTAGGAGGCAGCTATGAATCAATGGACATTTCCTACTAAAATCTTTGCCGGCCATGATTCCCTCTTACGATTGAAGCAATTTCGGCAAGAGCGGATCTTGGTTGTGTGCGATCCGTTTTTAGAAGGAACAGAAAACTTAAACTTTATTTTGAATGAACTTCGCCCACAGAATGAGGTGAGCATCTATACCGATGTTGTACCGGATCCTCCGATTAGCCATGTGGTTAAAGGGGTGGAATTCATTCAGAAACTACAACCTACAGTAGTTATTGCCATTGGTGGTGGTTCGGCCATCGATTTGATCAAAGCCGTATTGTACTTTGCCCGTCATATGGGGTATAGCGGGGTACGTTATTTTACGGTAATTCCGACCACCAGCGGCACCGGTTCCGAAGTAACGTCATTTGCCGTTATTACGGATCCTACTTCGCAGACAAAATATCCTATATTAGATGAAAGCTTATTGCCGCAAGAAGCGATTTTAACGCCGCTTTTTGTCAAAACGGCACCACCTAAAGTAACGGCCTACAGCGGTATGGACGTGTTGGTTCATGCTATTGAAGCCATAGTTTCGACGGGGGCTAATAATTTTACGGATGCCCTCGCCGAAAAGGCTTTGGAGTTGGTATTCGAATACCTGCCTAAGTGCTTTGCACCGGGAGCTACGGAAGAAGACCGCATGGGGATGCACGAAGCATCCTGCATGGCAGGGCTCGCTTTTAACCGAGCCGGACTCGGTATTACCCACGCCTTGGCTCATCAGCTGGGCGGTCAATTCCATATCCCGCATGGGCTGGCCAATGCGATGCTTATCGCCAGAGTCGTTATGTTTAACGCCTTTCATAGTGAAACGGCGTACGAGAAATATGTACAACTTGCAAAGAAGCTCGGCTTTGCAGATAACGGTACAGACAAGAGAGATGCTTTAGTCGCGTTAGTTAAAGCTATCTTACAACTTGCCCGAACAGTAGAATGTCCGCTTAATATCAGTGCGGCAGCTAATGTTTCGGCACAGGAGGCAAGACAGAAAGTTTCTATTATGGCGGATAAAGCATTGCAGGATATGACCTATCAGACAAATCCATATGCCGCCTCGAAGGACGATCTGGAAAATCTATTATTAATGATCATGTAAGGAGTCGCGTATGGATACACAGATCCTGATTAGTGAATTTGTTGGCACGGCTGTTTTGATGGCTTTTGGTAGTGGGGTTAACTCCTCGGTTTTATTAAAAAATACGCTGGCGAAAGCGTTTGCGCCAAATTGGATGAGTTTGATTTTTGGATGGGCTATGGCCGTTACCTTTGCCGTATATATTGGCATAGCGCTCGGTGGCCCGGCTCATTTGAATCCGGCCATCACCATTTCGCTCGCTGCGGGCGGCATTTTCCCATGGGACCAGGTATTACCTGTTGTGGCAGCCCAAATGGTGGGCGGCTTCGTTGGTTCCGCTATTACTATGGTTCACTATTTCCCTCATTTCAAACAAACAGGACCCGATGAAGGCAATGTAGTTGGTATTTTTGCCACCGGCCCGATGAGTGATAACCGTTTCATGAACTTATTATCCGAAGTTATTGCTACGTTTATGTTTATGTTGGCAATCCTTTGCCTCGGCAAAATGAGTGACGGTTTATTCCCATTCATCGTTGGTATGTTAGTTGCTTCTATTGGTTTCTCTTTCGGTTCTACCACCGGTTTTGCGCTCAACCCTGCGCGCGATTTTGGCCCTCGCTTGGCCTATGCAATCTTACCGGTACCTAACCGCGGGACTGCCAATTGGGGATATGCCTGGGTTCCTGTATGCGGACCTATCATTGGGGCAACAATTGCCGTATTATTTTTCTTGGCGATTGCACCTAAATAAGCCGTTATTTTCCTAAACGCAGATCATTAATGACCAATATGATATTGGAAAATAGAAACGCGATTAGGAGGGGCATTAAGGGATAGAATGTATTCAGCTATAGCTGATACGGGGATGAGTAATGTTAGGTAATTACTGCTCATAAAAAGAGCAGAGGAGGCTCAAGGGCGGTAATTACCTAATGAATCATAAGTTTTAATCAAATGAATTGATGGATTATATAGGACAAATCAAAACCAATCAGGCCAATTGAAACATGTCAGACTAATTGAAATATGTCAGGCTAATGAAATATATCAGGAATCTGAGTATATCAGCTGTAAAGGGACTGTGGCTTACACAGAAAGGATTGTATTATGGATTTTTTAGACGCTGTAGAAAATAAACAACGCATTATTCAGGAATTTGTACCAGGCAAACAGGTTACAATTGCTCATATTATTGCGAATCCGAAACCGGAATTATTCCGCAAAATGGGGTTAGATGAGAAAAAACGCGGAGCTATCGGAATTTTGACGATTACTCCCGGTGAAGGTACCATTATTGCCGCCGATATTGCGACTAAGGCTGCAGGCATTGAATTGGGCTTTGTGGATCGCTTTTCCGGTGCGTTATTGATTACGGGTGATGTATCCGGTGTAGAATCGGCTATGAAAGCCGTGATGGAAGGTTTGGATAAAATTTTAGGATTTTTCCCAACTCAAATCACACGTACCTGATGAATTAATTCGTCAGTCATTCATACTAGTGTCATTTATTTAATAGGTATTTAGAGGAAATCTGTAGTATAATAGATGTCAGTGGTGCTAGGGGCCTGCAGATTGGGAGGTGAGCAGATGGAACAGACGGACCAAGCGTTAAAAACGGTTATTATGGTAGGGCGTACGGAAGTTGGCAAAACGACGTTGGCCAATACGTTGATGTATGGCAGTCCGGAAGCTCGAAAAACTCAATCCATCGGCCGCATTGGATCGATTATCGACACACCCGGTGAATTTGTAGAAAATCCCATATATTATCGGGCAATTTTGTTGAATGCCTATGATGCGGATATCGTCTTGTTTTTAAATGAAGCCGACGAAAAGGAAAGTATTTTTCCGCCGAATTTTGCCGCTTCCTTTAATCGAGAAGTTATCGGGGTTATCACGAAGATGGACCTGGGGGGCGATGTGACCAGAGCTCGCAAAAATCTTAAAGAGGCGGGAGTCAGCCGAATTTTTGAAATATCGGTACATGATGCCGAATCCGTAAAAGAATTGCGTGATTATATTTCTCAGGAGCCGCAACCGTAATATACGGGACGCCGGTATAAGACATTAGTAGTGAATATGATGGTGGTAAATTATGAATTTTAAGCAGAATTTAGCAAGTGTATTAGCTGGTGCCTATAAGCTGGATTATCGTTGGCTCCAGATTAAGGATCATGAAATTTTTATTTATAAGGATGTAAAGAACGCTGCGGAAACGCCGTTGGCTTTACATTTCGACCCTGCCTTCAATGCGCAGGTTATCACATTGTGTGAGGAAACGGTAGGTTCTATTACTGAACCGATTTTGATTGATACTATTTTACAAGCTCATTGTGCGGCGGAAGCCCATGAAATTTATTATGATGAAAAGCTCTATGCTCAAAAAGCCGTAGCTATTCGTCATAAGCCTAATGAATTGACCGCTATTCTTGAAACGGGGGAGCGCTATTTGCTCACTTTGAATGGTGTAGTTAAAACTAACCCCGGCGACTGGGTAATTCGTGGGGTTAACGGCGAAGAATATCCTTGCGATCCGGAAATTTTTAAAATGTTATATGATGTAATGGACGAATCCAAAAAATAATATATTGAATAGGATTCTTAATTATCGAATGTTCAGGCATCGGTCGTTTGACCGGTGACTTTTTGTTATATAGTTTTAGGTCACTGTCTATTTTTTAATTCCATATAGAGCAATGGATAGGGGGTTCCCTGTTCATCCAGCTCGGTTCGTTTATATACGGAAAAACCCCTATATGGCTAAATGATAGCCGTATAGGGGTGTTAGATTATCCGTTGTTATTTTTCCGGATGATAAACCAATACTTTATCCGTATCGAGTTCATGTATTTTATGGAAGTATTCTTGAGCGTATTCCAAATCTTCCGGTGTATTGATGTCGATGAAAATATCCGCTTCTAAGGTATTTTCCTTCAAAGGCAATTGCAATAAAGGTACTTCTTTGTAGAAGGAATGGAGCAATGTTTCACCGGCTGCGATTTTTTCTTTCATAATCGGTAAGAGTTTGCGATTATAAATGGCGTGCAAGCAAATATCTTTGCCGTTTAGGATAGGTACTACGACCTGAGCAACGCCTTGGGCTTCTACCATGCGGTCCAATACTACGAGGGAGAGGAACGGCATGTCAACGCCGATAACGAAGAGGTTTTCCGCATCGGTCGCTTCAAAAGCGGTGGCTACGCCGCCTAAGGTATGATGCCCCGGATATTTGTCTTCCACAACAGTGGCGTCTTTTAACGGTTCAAATTTATCGAAAAGGGTCTTATTATCGGTTACAATAATAGGGTCTTTTTCGAAGGAAAAAGCTAACATAGTATAAATAGTTTCAATTAATGTTTGGTCGCCGAATTTGGCAAACACTTTGTTATAACCCATGCGGGAACTGTTGTGACCCGCTAAGATAACCGGTTGTAAAGTTGCTAAATTTTCATACATAATAATGACCCCCCTTTAAAATGTTCCTCTGTATAATAATGATACCATATACGCATAAATGAAATAAAGAAAAATCATGTGAAATTGAAATTCTATAGTATTAATTTTGCATAATACATCTTGATTTATCGGTGTATATGAGCATAACGTATACTCGAAAAATGAAGTTGAAAATCACTTCCGATTAAGCCTAATAAAACCACAAGGCGTTGACTTTAAATTGCTTTAATTTAAAGTTAACGCCTTAATTGGTTATATAATATTTAGTTGTCGTTGTTTTTAAAACGAAGAATGAAGGTTGTCCCTTCACCCGGTTCACTTTTAACCGCTACGGAACCACTGTGGATTTCCATAATGTGTTTTACCAAAGCAAGACCAAGGCCGCTGCCTTCGCGTTTGCTATTGCGACTTGGATCAGCCTGATAGAAACGTTCAAAGATACGAGCTTGTTTGTCCTTAGGAATGCCGATACCTTCGTCGGTGACGCTGACAACGGTAAAGCTTTCTTTGGTGCAAATATTAACAATAATATGATTATCCAGGTTTTTACTGAATTTAATAGCATTGTCAAAGAGATTGATAAACACTTCTTCAATCAACTTAGGGGAGAGAAGTAAGGACGGGCTTTCACCGGTCATGGCCAAGGTGATATTTTTGCCCTGTCGCTTAGTGGCTAATTGTTGCCAAGCTGAATTAATGACGGAGCGTATTGAGGTTTGTTCAAAAAGTACTTCAGATCCTTCGTCTTCGATGCGGGAGAGTTTCAAAATAGTATCGATTAGTTCCTGCATGTGAAGAGCGGCGGTATGAATATGACCGCCCAGTAGAGTTGCTTCTTCTTTGTTGGGATACATACCCTTAGCAAGAATTTCCGCATAGCCGCTGATGGTAGTAAGCGGTGTTTTTAGTTCATGCGATACATTTGAGGTAAACTCATGACGGCGCTGTTGCTCTAAATAGCTCTGCGTAATATCAGAGATGATAACGAGCAAGCGACCTTTGTAGCGATCGTCTTCCGTAATGTGGAAGATGATATGAAAATGCTGATTATCTTTATGAAGCAAGTATTCGCCGCCCTGATGTTTGCGCATGGCGTTAATTACATTTTTGCGCCAGTCCACATCATCAGAGAGCAGTAAAAGCGATTCTCCGTGTAATTCGCTTTTAGCGTTTAAAAACTCTTTCAGATGTTCATTATATGTAATGATAGTGCCGTCTAATTCAGCCAATAAGAGCCCTTCGTCCATTTCTTCCATAATAGACCGGAGGGTATTTTTTTCGGCCTGTAAACGCAAAATCATAGCTTCCAGTTCGTTTTTTTGAAAAGACAGACGCGATAGAAGCGGTGTAATTTCATTGTAGGCCTCGTCAATAACCGGTTTGGTATCGCCGTGCGAGGTCCAGGCTTTTACAATTTCTTCGATCGGATAGATGGCATCAGCCGTCCAACGCCGTGCTAAGAGATAACATCCGCCCGACATGGCCGCAAAGAGCAGAAAGAGCCCCGGTGCGGCGTCTAAGATAACTTTGTAAACGGTAGAACCGTTACGGGATACGCGCAGAATCGAGTTATCCGGCAGGCGAATGGCCTCGTAGTAACTGATGGCATGGATGGTGGAAGAGTCGCGAATATCACTGCCTTCGCCGTGGAGGATGGCCTGTGATATTTCGGGACGCTGCAGATGATTATCCATTGAATCCGCATCGTGAACGGAATCAAATAATACTTTTCCTTCGTAGGAAATCCAGGTAATACGTAGGGTATTATTGGTTGATTGGGCAATGGCTTGTAATCGGTCCGGTGTTAATGTGCCTGTAGACGCAATAATTCGACCTTCCGTATAAAGTACGGTGCGAAAATCATGTTTCCAGTTATTATAGAACAAATAACTGAGAATTACGGTGCTGACTACGAGACTCAACATGCCCAAACCGAACAGGGCACGGAAGAACTTCTGTCTCATATAGTAGCCTCCCAACGATATCCGATGCCGCGAACAGTCTTAAGGTGGCGGCCGGCATGGCCTAAATGCTGCCGTAAGGTAACAACATGCATGTCAACGGTACGGGATTCGCCTTCATAGGAAAAGCCCCAAACAACTTCCATAATGCGTTCACGGGAAAGGGCAATGCCCGTATTCTCCATAAAGTAGAGTAAGAGTTCGTATTCTTTGAGGGTTAACGCAATAGGTTGGCCATCAAGGGTGACGATGCGACTGTCTTTGTCGAGTACTAAATCATCACAAGTGAGTACGGATTTCTTAGGCGGCGTTGTTGGACGAGTACGACGCAATAAAGCCTTTATACGGGAAACAAGTTCAACGACGCCGAATGGCTTGGTAATGTAGTCATCGGCACCGCCGTCGAGACCTTGCACGACATCAATTTCGGAAGTTTTGGCGGTAATCATAATAATCGGTAAATCCTGGGTAGCAGGTTTTTCACGAAGTTTATTTAAGATGGATAAACCGTCTTCACCTTCCAGCATAATGTCGAGCAAGACAAGTTGAGGCCGGCGTTCTTCCAGGGCGGCCCAAAAGGGTCCGCTTGACTCGAAGGTGCCGACCTCAAAGCCCTGCCCGTTTAACACATAGGAGATAAGTCCGCGAATGCTGTCTTCATCTTCTACACAATAAATTAAAGGGTGGGTCTGTTTCATAGCTATCTCCTTATTCTGATAGAAAAAAAGGAACGAACTGCATTGAGTTCGTTCCGGGGAGTTTCCTGTTATCAACCGAAGCGACCGTTAATGTAGTCAGCCGTTTTTGGCTGTGTTGGTTCGGTAAATATAGTCTTTGTTTTATTATATTCTACCAAATCTCCCATTAAGAAGAAAGCGGTTTTATCAGAAATACGAGCAGCTTGTTGCATATTGTGTGTAACAATAACAATTGTGTAGTCTTCTTTTAACTCTAACGCTAATTCTTCGATTTTAGCAGTGGAAATAGGATCGAGCGCACTGGTAGGTTCGTCCATGAGGATTACGTCAGGGCGAGTTGCCAAGGTACGAGCGATGCAAAGACGCTGCTGTTGACCACCGGATAAGCTGATGGCACTCTTGTGTAAGCGGTCTTTTACTTCATTCCACAAGGAAGCTTGGGTCAAGCTTTTTTCAACGATTTCGTCGAGTTCGCTTGCTTTTTTGATGCCTTGTAAACGTGGGCCGAAGGCTACGTTGTCATAAAGGCTTTGTGGGAATGGGTTTGGTTGTTGGAAAACCATGCCTACGCGGTGACGAAGAACGATTGGTTCCATGTCATTGTAAATATCTTCGCCTTCTAAAAGGATTTTACCTTTAACGGTTACATCCCCTTCGAGGTCGTTCATGCGGTTTAAGATACGTAAGAAGGTGGATTTACCGCAACCGGAAGGTCCGATTAATGCAGTAATTTCGTTCTTCTTAATGTTCATGTTGATATTTTTTAAGGCATGGAAGGTGCCGTAGTAGAAATCAAGATTTTCTACTGTAAAAGCGTTGCCTACAGCTTGATCAGCGACAGCTTTAGCACCGGCATTTACCAACACTTGCTGATTGGGCATTGCTACTTCAGAAATTTCCATTATTTGTTGTCTCCTAGGTTTTTACGATTAAGGTGACGGCTCAAGGCACGAGCACCGATACTGAATGTGAAAACGAGCGCTAAAAGTACGAGAGCACTTAAGTTGGCCATGGCACTTGCATTTGGATCCAAGGATTCACTGCGGGACGCCCAGATTTGAAGGGATAATGTTTCACCGGAACGGAATGGGTTGAACGCATTGGTAGGGGATGTAATATCCGTGCTGGACCAATTGATGTCGGTACTCATACCGGCGGTAAACATGAGAGCAGCGGCTTCACCGAATACACGGCCGGCTGCTAAGATAATGCCTGTAATAATAGCCGGGAATGCGGCTGGAATTAATACGCGGCTGATAGTCTGCCATTTGGTAGCACCTAAACCGTAACTACCTTTGGCATAGGATGCCGGTAAGGCGCGCAAGGCGTCTTCGGTAATGGTTGCGATAAGCGGTAAGGTTAAGATGGATACCGTTAACGCACCGGCGAATAAGTTCCATTGGGAGTTGGTCATGATGATGAACACCAAGTAACCGAACAAACCGAGAACGATGGAAGGTAAAGACGATAAGGTTTCGATAGAGATACGCATAATCTTTTGTGCTTTACCTTTAGTTGCGTATTCCGCCATGTAGATACCGGCGCCAATTCCGAGGGGAATACTGATAAGTAAGGCTAAGAATACGAGATAAATCGTATTGAAGAATTGGTTACCGATACCGGTTGGAGAGAATGCTAAGAGTTCAGGTTTGAACTCACTTAAGGCACTCCAGGCAATATGGCCTACAAAACCAACTAACAGTAATAAGGTAGCGCCTGCTAGGATATGCAAACCCAGTGTAACCAAGCGGTCGGTAGATAAAGCCCGTCGACGAGGGCCCGGAATGGCTTTACTTTTCACTTAGGTTGCCTCCTTTAGATGTGATGTAGCGAATGAGTAAAATAAACAATAAGGAAATTACGAATAGGAATAAGGCCATGGTCCATAATGCCATATTGTATTCACTGCCTTCCATAGTACCGCCCATATCCGCTGCAATCGCACTGGTTAAGTTAACGGTAGGATCCAATAAGGATTTAGGGAAGGCTTTCATTTTACCGATTACCATGGCTACCGCCAAGGCTTCACCGAAGGCACGCGCCAAGCCGAGTACAACGCCGGCCAAGATACCGTGTTTAGCTACCGGTAAAACGATTTTGTAAATTACTTCCCAGCGGGTAGCACCTAAGCCGTAAGCGCCTTGACGGTATGTTTTAGGCACACTGTTGATGGCGTTCATGGTTACAGATGTAATCGTTGGGAAAATCATAATTGCGAGTACGATGGAGGCTGCCAATACGGAGAAACCGCTGTCAGCTGTAGTGTACTTCTGAAGGAAAGGTACCAAGATGGTAAGACCTAGCCAACCATAGATGATTGAAGGAATCCCTACAAAAATTTCAATCACCGGTTGCCAGAAACGACGTCCGACGCTAGGTGTAATTTCCGCCATGTAGATGGCCAACGCAATACTTACAGGCGTTGCCATTAACAAGGCGAGAGCACAGGTAATAAGAGAGCCGACAATATAAATGCCGGCTCCTACGTGACCGCCGCCGGCAAGAGTGTCGGCGGGCTGCCACTGGGTTGAGAATAGGAATTCTGAAAGACTGTGCCCGTAGATAGTGAAGGTACCGGTACCACGATAGAGGAGGAAGATCCCAATCGCTGCTGTGATAATCAGTAGGAAGAGACCTGCGCCTCTGATAACGTTACGCCATATTCTATCGGCGCGTAAAGTGCTTTCAATGTTCATCTATTATTACCCCTATTTTACTGTTTAACTTTAGAGGCTACACCGTAACCTTGAGCTTCCAATTTTTTACCATATTCATCAGACATGATGAAGTCTAAGTATGCTTTCTGAAGAGCATCAGGTTGGCCTTTAGTGTACATGTGTTCGAAGCCCCATACTTTGTAAGAACCATTGTAGCTGTTTTCGAGGGTAGGAGCCACGCCGTCGATGGAGATAGCAGTTACGCTGGAGTTATTTAACAAGTAAGGAAGAGCTACATAACCGATAGCGCCAGGAGTGTTGGCGATACTCTGAATTAAAGCACCGGAGTCGTCAGTTTCTAACGATTTGTTGGAAGCTTCTTGGTTTTTGTCAAGAGCGAATTCAGAGAAGAGAGCACGAGTACCGGAAGTAGTAGGACGAGTTACCAATACTACGTTCTGGTCAGGACCGCCAACTTCTTTCCAGTTAGTTACTTTACCGGTGAAGATGTCGATCAATTGTTGTTTAGTCAAGTTTGGAACTGCTTTAGCAACGTCTTTGTTAGCTACAGTTGCTACAGTTACGATTGCTACTTTGTGGTCAACGAGTTCAGCTGCTTTTTCTTTGGATAATTTTGTTTCAGCAGGAACGTCGGAGTTACCGATGTTTACAGTGCCGTCGGAAACTTGTTTCAAGCCGGTACCGGAACCGCCACCGTTCAATACGATGGATACATCAGGATGTTTCTTTTTGAATTCAGCCGCAGCATCTTTTGCTAATGGAAGTAAAGCGGAAGAACCGGAAGAAGTGATGGTTCCTTTTAATGCCTGAGAGTTTGCAGGGGCAGAGCTGTCATTGCCACAACCAAGTAAACCGAGTGTTAACACGCTTGCTACTGCCATTGCTGTAAATGCCTTACGTTTGAAGTTCATGATTCAATTGCCTCCTAATTAGAAATGGACGTATTTACCAATTTAGTTTGTACACACAGTATAACTAAGCTGTGTAAAGTTTTTCATGTCCCTCTGTAAAAGTTTTGTAAAATTAATAATAAATGAGAATAAGTTCGATATAGTTTGTCGCGAGGGGGTTCTTATAGGCTTATATAAATAGTCTTTTATTAGATAGGAATTTTGAATGGATTCTGTATGTTTTATTAATGAAGCAAATGTCTTTTATGGACGGAACTCATAAATCCTTTGATTTAAAATGACGATTTTGGGACGTTGAAAGTAGATAATTTCGGTAGATTTGAATTGCACATTCATGATTTAGTGTTATAATCTATTTAAACTATATTCTATAGAAGATTAAAATAACATCTAATGGGGATCTAGAGCATATAGTTGAAGAAAAAAGAGATAGGTTGTAGAAAGGAGCGATTATTATGCGCGTTGATATGAACAGTGATTTAGGTGAAAGTTTCGGTGCTTATACGTTAGGCATGGATGAAGCGGTGCTTACGCATGTAACCAGTGCCAATGTGGCTTGCGGTTGGCATGCGGGGGATCCGCTCATCATGGCGAAAACCGTACAACTCTGTAAAGAAAAAGGCGTAGCTGTGGGTGCTCATCCGGGTTATCCTGATTTATTGGGGTTCGGTCGCCGCAACATGACCATTACACCGGCAGAAGCTAAAGCGTATATGCTCTACCAGGTGGGGGCTTTGCAGGCATTTTGTAAAGAGGCCGGTGTTCCGTTACAACATGTAAAACTTCATGGTGCTTTTTACAATACTGCTTGCGTGGATCCGAAATTAGCGACGGCTGTATTGGACGGTATAGAAGCGCTGGGTGATGGCATTGCCATTATGGCACTCAGTGGCAGTGTTATGGTTGAGCTTGCCATAGAACGCAACATTCCGGTGATTCAGGAAGTGTTTGCGGATCGCGGCTATACCGCTAAAGGAACTTTAGTACCGCGCAGTGAACCGGGCGCATTTGTCAAAGATCCGCAAGAAGCGTTGGCCCGTATTTTGCAAATGGTAAAAGAAGGTACAGTAGTGGCTAATACGGGCGAAACTATTCCGATTGTAGCCGATTCCATTTGTGTTCACGGTGATAATCCTGAGGCGGTAGCCTTTACGAAGGAACTTCGGGAAGGTCTTGAAAAAGCAGGGTTAACGGTGACTAATTTTATATGATAGGGTATTTAAGGGAGGTTTTCTATGAAGCGAGTTGATGATAATAAAAAAAGTCTGTCCGTTTTAATCGGGGCGGCCTTTTTGATGGCTACATCGGCCATCGGCCCGGGGTTTATGACGCAGACGGCGGCTTTTACGGATCAGTTTAGAGCGGACTTTGCCTTTGTTATTGTGGCATCCGTTATTTTATCGTATATAGCGCAGCTCAATGTGTGGACCATTATTGCCGTTTCAAAATTGCGCGGCCAGGATATTGCGAATCGCGTATTGCCGGGACTCGGCTATTTTGTAGCATTTCTGGTTGCTTTGGGCGGTTTAGCTTTTAACATCGGTAATATCGGTGGGGCCGCTCTGGGGATTAATGTAATGATTGGGCTTGATACAAATATCGCTGCTGTTTTGGCGGCCGTTTTAGGTGTCATTGTCTTTATTTCTCACAAGGCGACCAAAGCTATGGATGCGGTGACTAAATACTTAGGGATTTTAATGCTCTTATTAATTGCCTATGTCACCGTGGTAGCAGCGCCGCCGGTAGGGACGGCTCTAAAACATAGCGTGTTGCCTTTAAAGTATGAATGGCTCGCCACCATTACTTTACTTGGCGGTACGGTTGGCGGCTATATTACCTTCTCCGGCGGTCACCGTTTGATTGACGCCGGCATTGTCGGCGAAGAAAATTTACCGCAAGTGCGTCGTTCCGCTACCCTTGGCATGGGTGTAACAACCTTGGTGCGCGTGCTTTTCTTCTTGGCTGTTTTGGGCGTTGTAATGCAAGGCTATACCTTGGATGCAAGCAATCCGGCTGCTGATGCGTTCCGTTTTGCCGCCGGTGAAATCGGCTATCGTATTTTCGGCTTGGTATTCTTCTGTGCCGCCATCACGTCCGTAGTAGGTGCGGCCTACACATCGGTGTCGTTTTTAAAGACTCTTTTTAAAACGGTGGGACGCCACGAAAATCTTTGGATTATCGGGTTCATCATTGCGTCGGCGGTTATTTTGGTGCTCATCGGCAAACCGGCTATGCTCCTCATCGTAGCGGGATCGTTGAACGGTCTTATTTTGCCGGTTACCTTAGCCGTTATGTTGATTGCGGCCAAACGTAAAGACATTATAGGCGAATACAAGCATTCGTCAATATTACTGTGGAGCGGTTGGGCTGTAGTTGTTATTTCCGCGTACATCGGTTATATTTCGTTACAAGGTATTTTGAAATTAATTCAGTAGAGTTTAAAATAAACCGGATACTCATGATTAGGAGGTGGCGGTATTGACACCTAAAGAGGACACTTTGCGCTTTGCACCGGTGGGTGATAAAGCGGTGACGGCCGTATTCGGAGATACAATCGATCCGGCCATTAATCGCAGAATTCGTCATACAGTGCAGGCTTTGCAAGCTGAAGTGGGTCATGCTATTGAAGAAATGGTGCCTACGTATAGCTCGATTTTAGTGATTTATGATCCATTGCAAAAAGAGTATGACGCTATATGCGATATGATAAGCGCAGCGTCGCAAACTGAAAGTGAAACGGCTGCAGCCGACAAGGTGCGGGTCGTAGAGATTCCCACCGTGTATGGCGGTGAGTACGGCATGGATATGAAATTTGTGGCGGAACATGCAGGCCTTACGGAGGCTGACGTTATACAGATTCACAGCGGTACCGATTATTTGGTGTATATGTTGGGATTCATTCCGGGCTTTACCTATTTAGGCGGCATGGATGAACGCATTGCAACGCCGCGCCTCACTACACCGCGTACTTTGATCCCCGCCGGTTCGGTAGGTATCGCAGGGGCTCAAACGGGTATGTACCCATCCGATTCGCCGGGCGGGTGGCAGATTATCGGGCGCACACCGGTTCGGCTATATGATGGCAACAGTGAAAAACCGACCCTTTTGGAAGCCGGTGATTATGTGCGCTATGTGCCGGTTTCGGAAGAAGAATTTTTGGATATTAAGGCGCATTTGGCGACTTATGAAGTGAAGTCGTTTTATTGTAAGGAGAGTGAGCTCCATGGTAGATAATATTTTTACAAAAAACGGGGCCGCTCATGCCTTTCATTTGATTGGTAATCCTCATAGCGGCGTGTCACCCATTGCGTATTGGCAAATCGAGCAGCCCGGATTTTTCACAACGATTCAAGATGGTGGACGTTCCGGTTATCAGCAGTACGGTATGCCCGTGGCTGGGGCCATGGACCAAGAAAGTTATGAACTGGGACAACGGCTTGTGGGCAATCCTAAGAATCTGGGAGCCTTGGAATGTACTGTTATGGGGCCGACTTTTACGGTTGTAGAGCCCTGTGTGGTAGCCTTTACGGGCGCTGAGATGACGCCGACCGTAAATGATGTGCCCGTATCTATGAACGAGGCGATTCGTTTACAAACAGGCGATGTAGTATCATCCACATTCAGTACCAATGGCGTGCGCATGTATATTGCGGTGCGCGGCGGTTTTGATGTACCCGTAATTAACGGTAGTGTGTCTACCCATGTAAAATCAAAATTGGGCGGTTACGGCGGTGAGCGTTTGCAAAAAGGGCATGTGCTCATACTCGGCGATGAACGAATCGCCGCGACCGGGCTTAATCGAGCGGTTTTACCCGATTATACCGTGCCTGTTCAGTATGAAACACCTATGGCAAGACGGACTAAACAGGCTATTCGACTGGTATTGGGACCGCAGGCTGACCGTTTTGCGGAAGAAAGTTATGAAATCCTCACGAGTGCGCCTTATGAAATTACGGCTGCGTCCGATCGCATGGGGTATCGCTTGGCAGGGGCAAAATTGAATCATTTAAACGGTGCGGATATCATATCCGACGGCGCTGTGTTTGGCTCGATTCAAGTGCCCGCCGATGGCCAGCCGATTATTTTAATGGCCGACCGTCAGACCACCGGCGGTTATACTAAAATTGCTACGGTTATTACCCCTGATTTACCGATTTTGGCTCAAATGGGACCGGGGGAAACGGTGCAGTTTAAAATTGTCTCGGTGGAAGAGGCTCAGGCTATTTATAAAACCTATCGCGCTATGTGGCGCTGAACAAGCGATTATATTACGGATAGCACCGGTGCTTTGAACCGTTAAATAAGGGACAGAGATCTAGCTACAGGTACCCGAAGTCAGATAATTCAGCTCAGCTGTTTTATCTGATTTCGGGTATTTTTGCTATGCCAATCGGTGCGTTGTATAATAAAGGTAGATTTTATAAAATTTTAGCGTATAATAAAAACGTGACTAAAATATATTTTTTTACCTTACTACTTAATATACATGTTATAGACCTGTAATATGCATTGTCTTATGCGTTAACCGAGTTATGAGGTTCCGCTTAGGAGGAATTTAACTTATGAGACCGACCCATATAGAAATCGATACGGCCATTATTCGTGAGAATTTGCGCCGCATCAAAGATAGTTTACCGGAATGGAGTACCAGCACAGCGGTAATAAAAGCGAACGGCTATGGCCACGGCAGTGTCATGGTAGGGCGTATTGCCGTGGAAGAAGGCTATGAATCGCTGGCCGTGGCATTCCCGGAGGAAGCCTTGCCACTTCGTGCGGCCGGTATCATGGTGCCTATTTATTTGTTGGGAATTACTTTGCCCCAATCCTTTGATTTAATTGTAGAAGGCAATTCACGGCCGGCTATCTGTGAATCCACCGATTTGGCGGCTTTGGAAGCTTGTGCTGCCCGTCATGATACGATTATTGAATGTTGTATTGCCGTTGATACGGGGATGCATCGCATCGGTATTCATCCGGATCATGCCTTGGATTTTATGCAAAAAGTGGAAGCGTATCCGCATTTACGCGTGGATGGTTTCTTTTCGCATATGGCCAGCGCTGATGCGGCCGATAAAACCAGTGCCTATCAACAAACTGCAATGTTCCGTAATATGGTGGAAATGATTCGCGCTCATCGCTCCGAGCCGTTCCGTTTTTCCTTGGCTAACAGTGCCGGTTTGTTGGCCGTTAAAGACAGTTTATTTACGGATGCTCGGCCGGGGATTATTCAATACGGCATCATGCCGTCTTTGGATGTGCCTAATCGCCTGGGACTACGTCCGGCGCTGAGCCTTTACAGTAAAGTTGTACATGTACAGCATTTGAAGGCCGGCGAACGCATCGGTTATGGCGGTACCTATACGACCGACCGACTTACGACGGTGGCAACGATTCCTGTAGGCTACGCCGATGGTTATCCGCGCAGTTTGTCTAATCGTGGCAGTGTACTCATTCACGGTCGTCGTTGCCCCATTGTAGGGCGCGTTTGTATGGACCAATTGATGGTGGCCATGCCGGAAGGCGTACCGGTTCATCCCGGCGATGAGGTCGTTTTAATCGGCACACAAGGTGACGAAAGTATTACGGTGCTTGAAATTGCGACCTTGGTAGGCACGATTCCGTATGAAGTCTTCTGTGACTTCTCCGAACGAGTACCGCGTATTTATATTTAAAAATAGAATTAAAAGTAGACATAAGCATAAATATAAACATAAAAGCTCCTTGTTTATTGTTAAACTCAATGTAGAGTTCAACAGTAAGCAAGGAGCTTTTGGCTGTTAATTGAGATTCTATTAGTATTGGAAGTTTTTAGTTTCCATAAGTTTGGCAATGACGGTACCGAAGCGTCTTAAAATATATTTTATATTCGTAATATGTTCCGGTGTAGCGTCAAAGACGATGAAACTGATACTGAGGGCGGCTACGATTTGGTTGTTTACGCGCAGCGGCATGGCAATACAGCGGGCGTATTTCGTGATTTCCTCTTCTTCGTAAGTAAATTCATCATTAGCGTCTTTATGGATATCTTGATAGAGTGCATCTACCGTAGGTATGGTATTTTCGGTTAACGGCGGTAATGAATTCGGGAACAGTTGACGTAAGTCCTCCAAGGAGTGGTCGTATAATAAGGCTTTGCCTAAAGCGGTGGCGTAAGCCGGTAAGCGTTTACCGATGGAGGAAATCAGCTGCAATGGTTTCGGACTGTTTACCTTTTGCAGGTACATAATTTCATTGCCTTCCAAGACACCCAGATGGATGGTTTCTTTACACAAGGAAGACATAGTCTCCATTTGATCTTTGATGAGCGTTAAGATATCGCCGTTATGCTGATAGGTATTACCGATTATAAAAGCTTGCTTACCAATAGTATATATTAGCGATTCGTCTTCGCAGAGTAAGAAGTTATTATCTACTAATGTTTTTAAAATAGGGGTGAGCGTACTTTTTGGGCAATCGAGCTGTGTAGCAATTTGCGACAGGGTTAACCCGTTACTGCCGGCCACCGTCTCAAGAATCTTAATAACTCGTAAAGTCGGTTTATGTTGTGTGGGCGAAGGCGTGCAATCGGAGGGCAATGCATCATGCTTAATTAATTTTTTGGAAGGCATATTAAAAACCTCCTTTCTCAAGATTATTTTATTTAAAGGTAATTTATTATGCCAAAAACTTTAACGTATATAATTTGCATATATATTGTATCACGTTTGTTTGTATATGCGTACCATAATATGATTTTCGCAATTTAATGCCCTTGATTATTGCTATTATGACAAATAGTTATTGCGTATATACGAATGTTATTGACTTTTACGTATGATTAAGTATATGATAAGAACATAAATAGTACGTAAATGATATTTGTGTTTGTATATGCGAAACACAAAAGCGATTCTTATGTGCGAACAGGTTGAATTTAGACTGTGGTTAAAAGTATGTATATAAGTACAAGTTTGTGAAAATATACAAAATGCGTGTGAAGAAGTTACTCTTTTTAGAAGCTTGGCAATGGCCGGCTTAAACCTGTAAACAAGTGCATTGTGGAGGTGTAACAGATGAAAGGTATTCATGTAGGCTCAATTGATAACGTAGCAACCGCTATCGAGCCGTTAAAGGTAGGGGATACGGTCCTTGATGTAGTCATTAAAGAACCGATTCCAAAGGGCCATAAGTTCGCTACCGAACGAATCGCCAAAGGAAGCCCCGTAATTAAATATGATTCGCACATCGGCGTTGCCGAAGTAGATATTGAACCGGGCCAATGGGTTCATGTTCATAATATTGAAGGTGAACGCGGGCGCGGTGACCTTGATTCGGAAGTTCGCGACATCGATCAAGATGTAGAACGTAAGACTCATATTGAAAAAGGTAAAGACAGTTATAAATTAACCGGTTATCGTCGCAGCGACGGAAGCTTTGGTTTCCGCAATCACATCTTGGTAATTCCAAGCGTTCACTGTGCTAATAAAGTAGTAGAACGTATTGCCAACGGTGTTATGTACAGCGATGTGGAACGTCGTGACGATACTAAGGTAGTATATGTTAACCATCAACATGGTTGTAGCGAACTCTCCTATGATGCGGATCAGACAAAAGACGTTATCGTAGGGACGGCAGCTAATCCAAACGTATATGGTGTTTTGGTAGTAGGCCTTGGCTGTGAAGTTGTTCAGGCACATACGGTAGCTGAAGAAATTAAAGCTCGCGCACCGTATAAGAAAGTAGAGTTTTTCACAATCCAAGCCACCGGCGGTACGGAAAAGAGTATTCGTCGCGGTACGGAAATTGTTAAAAATATGTTGGCGGAAGCGCTTAAAGAAGAACGCTCCGAAGGGACCTTGGCGGATGTAGTCCTCGGTACGGAATGTGGCGGCAGTGACAGCTTCTCCGGTTTGAGTGCCAATCCGGCGCTCGGCGTAGCCTCCGATATCGTAGTAAGCCACAACGGCGCTGTTATCTTGGCGGAAACGACTGAACTTATCGGGGCTGAACATATTCTGGCCAAACGCGGTATTAATGGCGTTGTAAGCGAACAAATCATGAGTACCATTAAAGGCTATGAACAAGAAGTTATCGACTCCAATGCGGATATTCGCGGTGCTAACCCGAGCCCGGGGAACATTGAAGGCGGCCTCAGCAGTATTGAAGAAAAATCCTTAGGTTGTATTTATAAAGCCGGTAATAGTCCGGTTGTAGCCGTAAAAGATTACGCCAAACCAATTGTCGATAAAGGCTTAACCTTTATGAATACGCCGGGCAATGATATTGAACAATTGAGCGGCATGGTAGCCGGCGGTTGCAATATTGCCGTATTCACAACCGGTCGCGGTACGCCGACAGGCAGCCCGATTACACCGACAATCAAAGTGTCATCCAACACATTCACCTTTAATAATATGAACGATGCTATCGATTTGAATGCAGGTACAGTAGTAGACGGAACTCAAACTATTAAAGAAGTTGGCTATGCAATTGTAGATGAGATTTGTGAAGTTGCCGACGGGAAATTGACCAAGGCAGAAAAAAATGAACAGAATGACTTTTCAATTTGGCGCTTGGCCACTACCGTATAGTACGGTGGGCCTAACGCAGGGCAGATGAGATTGTGTGTGAATCGAGTCGGCTGCGTTTCCAAAGAATATAAACAGTAAGTCCGGTAAGAGGTACGCGACTTAGTTGGTTTATAGGTGTATAGAGTGTTAATTTAAATTGGAGGTATGTATCATGGATTTGCAATTAAAAGACAAGGTTGTATTTGTAACCGGTGGCGGTAAAGGCATCGGCAGTGGTATTTCCCTTTCGTTAGCACGTGAAGGTGCGATTCCTGTTATTCTTTCCCGTTCCCCAATTACGGACGAATTCAAAAAAGACATGGAAGAAATCACGACTAACTATGAATTCATTCAGATTGACTTAAACGATACCGACAAAATTAAAGGTATTGTTGATGATGTAGCAGCTCGTCACGGCGGCATCTACGGTATCGTAAACAACGCCGGCGCCAATGACAACAAAGACCTCGACACTACATCTTGGCAAGAATTTGAAAAGAGTATTCATGGCAATTTAACTCACTATTATGAATTGGTACACGCAGCTGTTAACTACTTACGTGAATCTAAAGGTTCCATCTTGAACATCACATCCAAAACAGCATTAACCGGCCAAGGTAAAACAAGTGCTTATGCAGCCGCTAAAGGTGCTATCTTGGGTCTTACCCGTGAATGGGCAGCCGCTTTATTGGATGACGGCGTACGCAGCAACGCTATCGTAGTCAGCGAATGCTGGACTCCTTTATACGCTAACTGGATTAAAACATTTGATGATCCGGAAGCTCGTAAAAAAGTTATTACCGACAAAATTCCGTTGGAACGTCGTTTCACAACAATCGAAGAAATCGCTGACACAGCAGTTTTCGTATTATCGCCTAAATCCTCGCATACTACCGGTCAATGGGTATTCGTAGATGGCGGCTATGTTCATCTCGATCGTGCGTTGAGCTAATAGGAGGTACTGTACATGAATCAACAAGGTGCCGCAGGTAAACTCGTTACCAGCAGAAACATTAAAATCGCGTTTTGGTTAGTAACTTCTTTATTCTTCCTCTGGGGTTTCAGTTATGGCCTCTTGGACGTTATGAATAAAAACTTCCAAAATCACTTAGGTATTACTAAAGCCGTATCCGGCTTATTGCAAGCAGCGTACTTCGGCGGTTACTTCGTAATCGCAATTCCGGCCTCCATGGTAGCTACTAAATTCGGCTACAAAGGCGGTATCATTATGGGTCTGGCCTTATATGCATTAGGCGCTTTATTTATTATCCCGGCCAGTAACGAACAAAGCTTTAACTTATTCTTATTAGCCTTCTTTATTATCGCCTGCGGTCTCGGCAGCTTGGAAACAAATGCCAACCCGTACATTACCAAATTAGGTAGTGATGAAGATGCGGCGTTCCGTATCAACATGGCACAAAGCTTCAACGGTGTTGGTCAGTTCTTGGGACCTATCGTTGGCGGCGTATTGTTCTTGTCCTTATCCCACGGCAACATTGACCAAAACATGGCCAACGTTCAGATGGTATATGTAGGGATTGCCGTAGTAGTACTTGCTGTATTGGCACTCTTCGTATTCACTCGCATGCCGGAAGGTGCTGAAGTTAGTGAAGCAGCCGGTGATGTTGTCGAAGAAGATACTGATAGCTCTTATGGTAAATTATTCTCCTTCCGTCATTTCCGTTTAGGCGTTATTGCTCAGTTCTTGTATATTGCTGCACAAGTAGGTGCCGGTGCCTTCTTCATTAACTACTCCGTAGAACACTGGCATGGTTTGGCTGACCATGAAGCGGCTTACTTCTTCAGTATCGCCTTGGTAGCCTTCTTACTTGGTCGTATCGTAACAACACCTATCATGAAAAAGGTTAAAAGTAACGTAATTTTGGCTACTTACTCCTTGATCAATGCAGGGATTATGGTTGTGTTACAGTTCGTACATGACTTACCGGCCGTTATCGTTCTTTGGTTATCCTTCTTCTTCATGTCTATCAGTTTCCCAACAATCTTCGCTTTGTCTGTTGTGAAAATTCCTAACAGCTTAGTTAAGAAAGCAGCCAGTTTGTTAATCATGAGTATCGTAGGTGGTGCGTTCATGCCGTTCTTCATGGGTTATGTAGCCGACCACTGGGGTACCGGTGCCAGCTTCTTACTCTTATTACCTTGCTTCTTATATGTAGCTTGGTACGGTTTGAATGGTGTATCTAAAGACTAATACGTACTGACAAGGATTGCCGGCTGAAATGTCGGCAATCCACTTATATGGCTAAAAATTGATTATAAATAAGCTATAAGAATGTCTTACATTAAAGGAGACGGTAACATGTTGGAAATTGTAGATTCCCATTTACATATATGGGACTTGGATGTATTACATTTACCTTGGTTGAATTCCTGTAAAGGGGTAATTCAGCAGAGCTTTTCCATGGATGACCTGGTTAGAGAATACGCCAAAGCGGGCGTAGACTTTAAAGGGGGCATTTATATCGAAGTGGACTGTGACGACGCGATTAAAGAAGATGAATTTATCTTCAAGTTGAACAGTCCTAAGATTTTGGCAAAAATCATGCGTGCCCGTAATTTAAGCGGCCATGTACGTTTGCCGGCCGGTATCGTAGGTGTGCGTGAACCGCTTCACATTGACAGCTCCCCGCGTGGACGTTGTTTGGAACGAAGCTTCATTGAAGGCCTCGAAGTATTGGCTGACAAAGGCTTAATCTTTGAAAGTTGTAACCGTGTTGAAGAATTGATAGATATTTATCAGGCGGCAGCACAAGTTCCGGACTTGAAATTAGTCATCAACCATTGCGGTAACGTAACGGAATTGACGCCGGACTACAAAGAAGCGATGACCAAATTGGCATCCTTGCCGAATGTATACTGCAAAGTATCCGGTTATGCTACGGAAGATAAGGTGTTTGTTAAGAATTTATTAGACTTTATTTCCGGTACTTTTGATCATAGTCGCTTAATTTATGCATCAAACTTCCCGGTTGTGGAATTGTATTCTAACTTTAAGGATCATTTAAACTCCGTACGTGAATACTTCCATGATGATCCTGACATTTTCTCTAAAAATGCCAAAAAATTATATAAATTAAATAAACCGCAAGTATTTGCCAGCGTAATTAAACTTCGCCCTGAAAAAGCGGAATATTACAAGGCATTACATGCCGACCCATTCGCCAGTGTAAATAAAATGATTCGTGAATGCGGTATTACACACTATCAGATTTTCAATCGTGATGATTTGCTGTTTTCAATTATGGTCTATGAAGGCGATGATTTTGAATACGATATGGCAAAAATGGCCAACGATCCGGAAACACAGCGTTGGTGGCGTGAAACCGATCCGTGTCAAACTCGTATCGAAGGCGCTCAGAAAAATGAATGGTGGGCCGACATGGAAATGGTATACGATTTGAATAAGAAGTAGGGGGTAAGGCTTGTGAAAGCAAAATATATATGTCCGATTTTGACATCGATGAATGCGGACGAAACAGTTAACTACGATCAGATGCATGCATTTTACGATCAGTTGATTGAAGCCGGTATTGACGGCGTATTGGCCGGTGGCAGCGCCGGTGAATTCTATGCGTTTTCATATGATGAAATCAAGGAATTTATCTTGGATGCCATTGAATACGGCAAAGGCCGTTGGGAAGTTATCGCCGGTACCGGTCGTATGGTAAAAGCGGAAACTATTCAGCTTTCCAATGAAGTACTTAAAGCCGGTGCTGATGCGGTTATCATCGTAGGTCCATACTACAGCGCTTGTAATGGGGATGATGTATTTGCTTACTTTGATGAAGTGTTGAGTGCCATTGATGGCCCGGTATATATCTATAATTATGGTGATCGTACCGGTTTTGACATCCCGGCTGAAACCTTGTTGGCTCTTCGTGAAAAACACGACAACTTGGTAGGCGTTAAAGACACGCATCCGGTATTGCGTCATACCCAGCGTTACATCCAATTTTTAAAACCAAAATATCCTGATTTTAAAATATATACAGGCTATGATAACAACTGTATTCCATCGGTAATCTCCGGCGGTGATGGCTGTATCGGTGCACAATCCAACGTAGATCCGGAAATGTGTGCTAATGTAATCAAAGCATTAGCTGCTGAAGATTTAAGTGCTTTAAAAGAATTGCAACGTAAGATTGATGCCTACTTTGCCTTCTATGAAGTGCATGTACCATTCAATCCGGTTATGAAATGGGCTCTTAAAGAATTAGGCGCACCTATGCAGGAAAACTGCCGTGTACCTATCAAACCGTTGACAGATGCTCAAAAAGAAAAATTGGCTCCTGTGGCCGACGCTTTATGGCGTAATAAAAAATAAAATCAGTTATGCGACCTTTGTAAGGGTTTCATATAGGTGCCATGACGCTGCATCGGCACGTTGTGGCACCAAATAAAAATGACTCCGGCAGGAATTCCGGGTTCATATACAGAAATGTATAAGCAAGGCAATTTTTTCAAAAGAAAATTCTAATTTCTCTCGATTAGGAGGCAACACAAATGGTTAATCGCATGATTCTTAACGAAACATCCTACTTTGGCTTTGGTGCCATCAATAACATTGTAGGCGAATTAAAAGCCAACAATTTGAAAAAAGTATTGGTTACCACCGGTAAAGATTTGATTAAATTCGGCGTAGCTACTAAAGTTACTGCTTTATTGGATGAAGCCGGTGTAGATTATGAAATTTTTGACGATTTAAAACCAAACCCTACGATTAAGAACGTGCAAGACGGCGTAGAAGCTTGTAAAAAAGCAAATGCTGATTGTATCGTAGCTATCGGCGGCGGCAGTACTATCGACACAAGTAAAGCCATTGCTATCATCATGACAAACCCTGAATTTGCTGATGTTCGCAGCCTTGAAGGTGTTGCTGATACTAAGAACAAATGCTTACCTATTATCGCGGTAACAACTACCTCCGGTACAGCAGCTGAAGTTACTATTAACTACGTAATTACTGACGAAGAAAAACGTCGTAAATTCGTATGTGCCGACCCTCATGATATTCCAATCGTAGCTATCGTTGACCCTGATTTATCCATGGGCATGCCTAAAGGCTTGTGCGCTTCCACCGGTATGGATGCTTTGGTTCATGCCGTTGAAGGTTTCATCACTAAAGGTGCTTGGGAAATGACCGATATGCTTCACTTGAAAGCTATCGAAATCATCGGCCGCTCCCTTCGTGATGCAGTAGCCGGCGACCCTAAAGGCCGCGAAGCTATGGCGCTTGGCCAGTACATTGCCGGTATGGGCTTCTCCAACGTAGGCCTTGGTATCGTTCACTCCATGGCGCATCCTTTGAGCGCTTTGTATGATATTCCACATGGCAAAGCTTGTGCTATGATGCTTACTGCCGTATTGAAATTCAATGCACCGGCAACCGGTGAAAAATACCGCGATCTTGCTAAAGCTATGGGTGTTCAGAATGTTGACAGCATGAGCAAAGAAGAATATCAGAAAGCGGCTATCGACGCTATCCAGAAATTAGCTGACGATGTAGAAATTCCTAAGAGCTTGTTAGAAGCCGGCGTTAAAGAAGAAGACATTCCGTTCTTGGCTGAATCCGCTAAAAACGATGCTTGTACGCCAGGCAACCCACGCGACGTATCTCAAGCTGAAATTGAAGAAATCTATCGTTCCATTTTATAAGAGAAACGTAGTTTCTTAAGATTATATAATTTTTGCTCGGTAATTAGATAATCTAAAATAAAAAAAGTAGTATCTGTGGTTAACCACGGATACTACTTTTTTGTGTTAAGGCATCATTTTTTTTGCGTCAATTTTTGCAGTTGCTCTTGTAATGATATGAGTTCGTTTAAGATATCATTGGGCTTAAGAGCTGCATTTATAGGTTCCTTTTTTACCGGCGTTGTAAGCGGTCTGAATTGGTTTGTGACTATACGGTCAATACTTTGATGCAGTCTGGATAAGAGTATATTTAACTCGCCGGATGATAGGGTGTTAATATTTTTAGATGCTTGCAACTGCTGTATATAATACCCTATGAAGCCTATGAGAAAACGGCTGGCGGATGATATAGAGGGTGTACGGCGACCGGCAATAATGGTAACGTCGTCATGTAAATACGGCTTGAAGTGTTCTGACAGCAAGACATTAGTATCAACAAATTGGTCAACCCCGATTATGTAGTTAGCTTGCTGAAGTAATTTACATACGCTTTCGTAAGGCATCGTTTCGTACGCGATAGGAATAAAACGTTCCGGCGGTATTGAAAGTATTTGCATACAATCTTCTTGAAGTTGTTTGGTGTACGGTAAAAGATTATTGAAAATATAAATTTCTTCATTTTCGGGAATCTTGGCAATTTCAAAGAAAAAAGGCGTTGTAGGTCGTAAATCGAATACAAATAATTGACTCGCCGGTAGTATTGCGTTTAATTTTTCCAACTGCGTACTGGCACATACGTATAGGGTATTGGGAGAAACGGTCTGTATAGAATCTGTTGTGGCCGTTTTTAAGGAAATGTCAGAACCTAAAATGGATTGACACATTATAGCAATTTCCTCAGCGATAAACGGACTACTGCCAACAGCGGTAATTATAGGATTATTCATGAGCTAGACCTCCTTTCTGAAGTAATTCTATGAATGCACTGGCAGCTCTGGAATTATGACGATTCGTCTTATAGGCTAAGGTTGGTTGGCGGTATAGTGGCGGATCTAACGGAATCATGATTAAGTCGGTATCCGTATCACATAAACTGCCGGGGAGAATAGTAATTCCTAAATTTGATGCTACAAAGCGCTTAATAGTTTCAATATGATTCAGCTCAAAATTAATTTGAGGCAATGTGTTAGATTTTTCAAAAGTCTGAATGATTTGCTGGCGATAGAAACAATCGGTAGCTAATAAGATTAAAGAGTCATTTACTAAGTCGGTTAATTGAATTGAGTTATTACGCTGCAATGGATGTTGCCTGGAGCATATGACATATAATTCTTCGCGAGGGAGCGGTAAATATGTTAAGGCATTGTTACTTTGTGATGAAAAAAGAATAGCCACATCGATAGTATCACTTAATAAGTCTTGTTCGAGGAGATTACTGTGGGATTTGGTGAAAACTAATTTAATCTGTGGATATTGCGAGGTGAATTCTTTTAATAACGAAGTTGTGGCACTAACACCGGCTAATGGAGTGAGACCTATTTTTAAAGTACCGCCATTTAACGATTTCAAAGCATCAATTTCGTTTAACGTATTAGAAATACCTTCCATTACCTTTTGGACATGGCGTAAAAAAATTTGTCCTTCACTGGTTAGAGTGATTTGTTTTTGCGTCCGGTCAAACAGCTGAATTTCAAGTTCTTCTTCCAAGCTTCGAATGGCACTGGTTACAGCCGGTTGTGACACATAAAGGCGTTCGGCCGCTCTGGTGAAACTGTGAGTCTCGTTGACCATAAGAAAGTACTCAAGCTGGCGAATTTCCAATGAAACATCTCCTTTCTGTTTACACATACTCTGTCAGATTAACTTAGCTGTATTGTAGCATTTTTTAGAAAGTTAGGGGATAAGAAAAAGCTATGGTAAGATAAGTGAATTTTATTCCGCAAGGCAAAAATTAATCGTCTATGGCATCTTTAGCTGTTGCAAAGCCATAATTATGTGGGATGTATAGCTGTAAATGAGTTTGGATAAACGGCGCTTATTGTTGGATAATCCTTAACTATTTCACAAGGCTTGGGAATGCATGGTACGCTATGGTCATCAAAAGATACAGGTGAATAAAGCGTATCGTTTGTATAGGTATTATTAGGCATATAAAGATAAAACAAGCGTTACTATTCGAAAGGAGTTTTTATTATGGCCTCTTCAGCAATTGACAGTTTGATTCATGGTGCATTATTCAGTACAGATGAAATGCGTGAAATTTTCAGCGATCGTTCTTGGGCTCAAAAATGGTTGGACACGGAAGCAGCCTTGGCAAAAGCACAAGGTGAATTAGGGGTGATTCCTAAAGACAAAGCGGACGTAATTAATGAATATGCAAAAGCAGATTTATTGGATATTCCTTCCATAGGTGAATTTTATAAAAGTTCAATCACCATCGTACCTTTGTTAAAAGCTTTTAAGGCTGTTTTACCGGACAATGCCGGTGAATTCGTTCATTGGGGCGCAACCAGTCAAGATATTGTAGATACCGGTTTAGTATTATTGCAACGTGATGCATATGATGTAATTTTACGCGATTTGAAACTTTGTCAAAAACATTTGTTGAAAATCGTGCGTGAACATCGAGATACCATTATGTGTGGCCGTACTCATGTTATTCATGCCTTGCCGATTACATTGGGCTATAAAGTAGGTGTTTGGGTTGATGAATTAGGCCGTAACATTGAACGTTTAGAAGAGATTAAAAGTCGCGTGTTTGTCGGTGAAATGGCCGGTGCGGTTGGTACGTTAGCATCGCAACCTGAAAAAGGCTTAGAAGTGCAAGCTCGCATGATGGAAATTTTGGGCTTAGAAGTGCCTACTATTGCATGGCACGTGGCTCGTGACAGCCAAGCTGAATTTGTTAGTGTATTAGCGTTAATCGCCGGCACGTTGGGCCGCATTAATCATGAAATCTTATCTTTACAGCGCACCGAAATTTTGGAATTGGAAGAACCGTTCTTTATGGGTAAAGTAGGTTCTTCAACTATGCCGCATAAACGCAATCCGCAAGTTTTAGAAAATGTATTGGCCCTTTGCCGTAACGTTCGCAGTATTGCACCATCCATCGTAGAAAGCATGGTTAGTGAAAACGAACGTGATTGGGGTTGTTTCTTGTCCGAATGGGAAGCCATTCCTCGTGCTTGTCACCTTATGGCGGCTGCTTTGGAAAAATCAAAAGATATCTTTGAACATATGATTATTTATCCTAAACATATGGAAAAGAATTTGTACTTGTTGCGCGGCTTGATGATGAGCGAATGCATTATGATGCATTTGGCACCACGTTTGGGTCGTATGACGGCGCATGAAATCGTATATCGCACTTGCATGAAAGCGTATGAAGAAGAAGTTCAGATGTTTGATGCGTTAAAAGCTGAACCGGAAGTGGCTAAAGCATTTACTGATGATGAAATTAAATATATGTTAGATCCTCATAATTATATCGGCTTAGCTCCGCAATTTGTCGATCGTGTATTGGCTAAATACGATAAATAAATCATATTGAATTCGTTGGCAGAAAGGAGTTAGTATGAGTGCTAAACAGATTCGTAATTTAATTATAACGGTAGCCATTGGTATAGTTATATGGTTTTTACCGGTGCCGGAGGGAATTACTGCTCAGGCTTGGCATTTATTCGCTGTATTTGTGAGTACCATTATAGGCTTCATTTTAGCTCCTTTGCCAATTGGGGCCGTAGCCTTTTTGGGAATAACAACAGCAGCTTTGACCGGAGTTATTACTACAGCTACGGCCATTGCGGGGTTCGGAAACAGTACGATTTGGCTTATAATTTGTGCCTTCTTATTGGCCCGCGGTTTTATTAAATCCGGTTTGGGAAGACGTATCGCATTCCTTATTATTAAAGCAATCGGTAAATCTTCCTTGTCGTTGGGATATGCAATTACATTAAGTGACTTTATTATTTCCCCAGCAACGCCGTCCAGTACGGCTCGTGCGGGTGGGATTATTTACCCGATTATTCGAAGCTTGTCATCAGCACTCGGCTCCGAACCGGGGCCTACAGCACGTAAGTTCGGTGCCTATATTATGCAAATAGAATATCAGGCTAATGCCATTACTTGTGCCATGTTTATGACCGCTATGGCGGGGAATCCGTTAATTGTAGAATTGGCTGAAAAAACAATCGGCGTACAGATTACATGGGGTAACTGGGCTCTGGCTGCCATCGTACCGGGGCTCTTGGCATTACTTATTATGCCGTATTTACTATACAAATTATTCCCGCCTGAAATTAAGGAAATGCCGCATGCAAAAGCTATGGCAATTGAAGAGTTAAAACAGATGGGGCCTATGTCATCCATGGAAATTAAAATTGCCATTGTATTTGTCGGTGCTTTGCTTTTATGGGCTACTTCGGAACTAACTCATTTGAATGCTACTTTAGTAGCCATGCTGGCAGTTAGTGTCTTGATTTTGCTCGGTGTATTGACGTGGGATGATGTATTGGCTGAAAAAGGCGCATGGAACACGATGTTTTGGATGGGTTCTTTGATTACTTTGGCCGGAGCTTTGGCAAAATCAGGGTTCGTCAAGGCTGTGTCTACTATGGCAGGCACGGCTATATCCTCGGCAGGACTATCCTGGTTAAGTGCCTTTGCTTTATTGGCAATTATATATGTATATTCGCATTATGGCTTTGCCAGTGTTTCTGCACATATTGGTGCTATGTATGCAGCGTTCTTGGCGGTAGCCGTGGCCGTGGGAACACCACCATTATTGGCAGCCTTGTCGTTGGCAGGTTTGTCCAATTTGATGATTCCGTTGACTCATTATGGTGGCGGAGCAGCACCAATTCTCTATGGGGCTGATTATGTATCACAAGGCAAATGGTGGCAATTAGGCTTTATTATTACAACCGTAAACGTAATTATTTGGCTTGGGGGCGGTGCCATTTGGTGGAAAGCTATTGGTTTATGGTAGTATAGCGATAAAGTGAAGGGTCATTAATTACATGGTATATGATTCAGCAAAATAATTTAATAATATAAAATGAAGATACCGCAATCCTTAATTGTATAAATGTAATGATTGCGGTATCTTTGCGTTTATAATAGGTTATTAATAAAATTTATCTCTGAGTTTTTCTTTTATAATTTTACATAAATTGTTTAAACGAATATAATTAGCCTCTGTAGTACGTACAATTTCATGTCAATGTTTTTTCAAGGAGATGCTATAAGGTATGGAGGCTCACAAAGAGAGACTGTGGACATTGCCGTTTGTGCTGGACACAGTGATTAATTTATTGGTATTTTTGATTTATTATTTATTAATCGTAATTATTGCGGTAGTGGCAAAAGATACATTGCATGCCACTTCAAGTCAAGCTGGTTTGGCTGTAGGGATTTACATTATCGGTACGGTAGTGGCTCGTGTATTTGCGGGGCGTTTCGTCAGCACCTTGGGGAGTCGTAAAGTATTGTATGTCGGCTTAGGGATTTATTTGGTGTCGACGGCGTTATATTTTTATATTCCAAACTTGATTGTGCTTGATACGATTCGCTTTATTAACGGCTTTGCTTACGGGATTACTTCAACCGCAACCAGCACTATCGTAGCCAGCGTTATTCCTAAAGCACGTCGCGGTGAAGGCATTAACTATTACGGTTTGAGCACCAGTTTGGCAGCTGCCATTGGTCCGTTCTTGGGGATTTTCCTTTTGTCCCTCACCGGCTTCCGCACTATCGTTGCTATTTGCGTAGCCCTTGTTATCCTCTGTGTTATCGGTGCGGTGATGATGAAATATGAAGAACCTCAGTTTAGCGAAGCTATTAAAAAAGAAGAATCGGGACGACGCATTTCCGATTATTTGGAGCCGCGCGTTAATTCCATCACGTTGATTTCGATTTTAGTGGGCTTTGCCTACTCCGGGATTTTAGGCTTTATGGCATCTTATACCCGTGAGATTGATATGGTGCAAGCCGGCACCTGGTTCTTCGTTGTGTATGCAGTGGTAATTACCCTCACACGACCATCCTTGGGACTCATCTTTGACCGCAAAGGTGAAAACTATGTCTTATATCCTTGCTTTATTTCATTGGCTATCGGTATTTTATTGTTAGCTTTTGCCGATGCGTCATGGATGATTTTATTATCCGCCGTTTTTGTAGGTCTCGGATATGGCACGTACATGTCCAACGGACAGGCCGTGGTGGTAAAAATGGTGCCGTTCCATCGCATCGGGATTGCCACGTCCACCTACTTTATCGCCCTTGATATCGGCCTCGGTTTCGGTCCTTATATATTAGGCGGTGTTAAGGAAATCGTGGGCTTCACCAATATGTTCTTGTTGACTGTAGCAGTAGCTCTTGTTGCCTTTGTATGTTACCACTTCTTATATGGTCGCCTATTGGGTACTGAAAATGATCCGTCCTTAAAGGCACAAAAAGAAGAATTGGAAATTCGCAATCAGGATGGCAGTTTTACTCTGGAAACCGGCAAAATCTCATTAAACTAATAGGGTTTTAAGCCTTAGAATTTAGCTTGTTTTTATTTTTCAGATGATATACACTAGGATAAAAGAGAAGTTAATGTGTATTGAGCGTGAACAAATTCTATTGAATTTATAGCGCGAATAGTATGCATTGTGAAAACGATTTGTTGCACGGTTGTGTAGGCAAATCGTTTTTATAATAAATAGTTTTAATTCGAGTGTGTGTTATATATGGATTGAGGAGATTGGAAATGTCCGTAAAGCAAGTTGAGCTAATGATGCTGTTTGTTACGTTTTCATGGAGTTCATCCTATTTGATGATGAAAATCGCGCTGACCGGTGTGGATCCTTTTACGCTGATGTTTTTGCGGTTTATCATTGCCTTTGTATGCGTGTTGCCGTTACTTTTGAAAACCAGAAAGTTTTGTACTAAGCGTACGTTAATAAAAGGGATAGTGCTGGGGTTTTTGGTATATAGTTCTTTAATAGGTACCATTGTGGGCTTAAAACATACGACCGCTTCAACGGCGGCTTTCTTAGGAACTACAGCGGTTGTTTTAGTACCGATTCTGGAAGGCCTTTGGCAGCGGAAGATGCCGCCTATGCTGACTATTTTGAGTACCGCTTTAGCCTTTGTAGGCTTAGTACTTTTTACGGTTAAAGACGGGTTATCCCTTGATATTGGGGCCTTGTTCTGTTTATGGGGCGCCTTCGGCTATGCTGTTTATATTTTGGTAGTAGGTCGCATGGCGAATGAAAACGATATGTTCCCGGCCAGCTTAATACAGTTTGGCGCTATCGCGTTTTTTAGCGGTATTAGTGCCTATATCTTTGAAACACCTCATTTACCGCAGACCGGTTTGCAATGGGGTGCCATTTTGGGCTTAGCCGTTATATGCAGTGCTTTTTGCTTTGTTATGCAAAGTATCGTGCAGCGGTATTTGTCCGCATCGCGCGCCGCGTTGATTTTCTCCATGGAACCGGTTTTTGCGGCCATATTGGCATACTTTATTCTTGATGAAGTCATGTCCGGTCAAGGCCTGTTAGGGGCTTTGCTCATCATGATTGCTAATGTTTTGAAAAATATCGTGTATCGTATAAGATATGTAAATGCGAAACGTAAGCGTAAAGTATGGAATAGAAAATGAATGGCGTAAAATATAAAACCCAGATTCTCGTTATGATCTGCACCCATTTTCTTGGACAGAAGTAATTAAGCAACTTTTTGGGAATGGGTCCGGTATTCTACCGGACTCATTCCTTTTAATTGTA
>NZ_SVCB01000050.1 GCF_015058545.1 Veillonella sp. | reverse complement strand
CTTCACATAAGACGGCGGAATGCAAACAGAAGCGGTTTCAAATTCCACCGCTTCTTCCACCAATTGCTGGATAGCGGACCAATCGGCCGTCGCTTTCAATAAAGTATGGTCCACATGTTTTAAAATTTCTCGTCCCGTATAACTCATTACTACTGCTTTGCCGCTCATACGCCACCCCGCATCATATTAACTTTATATTGTAAAAAATTGACGCCACCGATATTATCCCGGTAGCCTGAAAACTACTAAATAAACTAACTGCGCTTACGCCGACAGTACCAAATACCGTCTTAGAAGAATGACCTCTTAGAAGAACGACATCTGTTCACCCGATGCTTCTTCTTTTACCTTTTCACGACGATCTTCCGTAATAAAGGATTCCTTAGCAAGGCCAATGTTCGCCAATAATTGGTCCATAGATTGAACGCCACGCTTTTTAGCCGCCGCAATGGCTACCTGCGCACAAATTTCCGCATCATCCAAAGCATAGTGATGTTTGAACTCATAGCCTAAATACGCAGCCAACGTATTTAATTTATGGTTTTGCAAATCAGGCCATACGCGTTTGGAGATTTTGACGGTACAGGTGTAATCAAGTTCCGGCCATTCAATATTATAATGGTCTAACGTGGCTCGCAATACGCCGATATCGAACTTCGCATTATGGGCGATAACTAATTTACCTTTCAAGTGATTTTCGTAAATAGCGGGCCATAATTTATCAAAAGTTGGTTTATCCATTACGTCTTTCGGTAAAATCTCATGAATGGCGATACATTCTTCATCAAACTGCATAAACGGCGGTTTAATGAGACTGTAACCGCGTTTGGTAATCTGACCGTTTTCAACGGTTACTACAGCTAACGAACAGGCACTATTGGCATATTTGTTGGCTGTTTCAAAGTCAATGGCAACAAAATTTAACATATGTAAACTCCTTTTATTGTGAATTAAATAATCAATCTACGTTTATTTTCAGGCAATTATAAGACCAATACACCTTCTCGTTATGTCATATCACATGACAAGTGGAGGCCTTATTCTATGCCACTACTATATCGAAACATCTACCCTTTATTATACTCCATATGATAGGTTTTATCATCTGTTTATACGTAAAAAAAGATTTTTTACAATCGAAAAAGCACGTCTCGTGCTCGCTACGTATTAATACAAAAACACCGTAAACAGTTCGCATAGCTCTCTCTTCTATGCAAGCCGCCTTACGGTGTATTGTGCAATATTTTTTAACAGTAATTCTATATAAACTTCCCTACGAGGGAAGGTGCCCTATTAAGTCTTTCAGTATATATCTATGTAAAAGCCGGTGGCTGAGGTCATATCAAAGGCAACTGTGTGCCTGTTTTACTTCGATTTTAAAACAACTTGTTCGTTCTTATTTAATCAATAAGTGTGGGTTTTTCATTTCCATGAAGGCATAGGTCCCCGGCGCAATCATGAGTAAATCACGATCTTGTTGATTCAAGGTTTGACGGATTTCGCTGTCACGATTAGCCAAAATTTTGTGGAACCACTTAGGGTCAATCAATACACCGGTGCCGATGGCGGCAATATCGGAGTATTTGAGCGCCACTTCCACGTCTTCACGGGTATGAATATCACCTACGGAAATTAGCGGTAAACGACCGTCGATTTTTTCATACACATATTGCAACATAGATTTGTCAGCGTATTTTTCTATATCCGTAGCACGATCATAGCGCGTCAGGGAAATATGGAGATAATCAAGTTCTTTATCAGCCAATTTATCTACAAGCCACAAGGTTTCTTCCAAATTGAAGCCCGGATCGGTTTCTTCACGTGGGGAGAAACGATAGCCTACGATAAAGTCTTTTTGACCCGATTCTTTTACCACTTCGATAACACCATCCACAACACGTTCAATGAAGGTGTAGCGTTTTTCCATGGAACCGCCCCATTTATCGGTGCGACGATTGGAATGTGGTGAAAAGAACTGATGCAACAAGTAATGGTTGGCACCGTGAAGTTCAACGCCGTCAAAACCGGCTTTAATAGCACGAACCGTCGCCTTTTTGAAGTTTTCAATGATTTCTTCAATTTCATCGTTAGTCAGTTCACGAGGCACTTCGGAGCCTGCGCGGCCTGCCGCATAAGCACTCGGCGCTACCGGTTGTTCACCGCCCAATGTTTTGCGATCAGACATACGACCGGCGTGGAAAATCTGAAGAATCGCTTTCGTGCCGTTTTCTTTCATGGTCGCTGCTAATTTGGAAAGGCCGGGAAGGAATTTATCGTCATACACACCAAGCTCTCCGGTCCAACCAAGACCGTTTTCTTGGATATTGGCAACGCCTGTAATGAACAAGCCCGCACCGCCGGTACGCATACCGTAGTACGCAATTTCATCGCCCGTTACCGAGCCGTCATAATAACTCATACGGGTTGTCATCGGCGGAATGGCCAAACGGTTTTTCAATACAACACCATTTCGTAATTTTACCTGTTCCGTTATCTGTTTCATCTAAAAATCTCCTTTATTGCTGACAATGACCGCTATTCGTGTGTCATCCTATTAACCGGTTATGATGACTACTTAGCGCCATCTGTTCTCTATCTAAACAATAGTTTCACCTATTGGAATTTTAACCACAAGCATGCTCGTCTTTCTATATGCATGCTCATGCATGTATCTATGTAAAAAAATATATGTAAACAACCTAAGCAGTAATCACGTCTCATTACTGCTTAGATTGGAATTACCAAACGCAACTTACAGCGCCTACTATCATCAATGCTGTAGTCCGTTATTGGTAATACGTCTGTAGCACTTCCTCTACTACAGCTTGTGCTTCTGTCAAACGCTCCATGCCACAATCCGTAATGGCAATGTATACGCCACGTTTATCACAGTCGCAATCAACCCGTCGAATAGAACCGCAATGGCTGCCTTCCATACGAACGATCATACGCGACATAGCGCTTTGACTAAGCCCCATATACTCTTGCAATATATTTAAACGCATTTTCTTTTCTTCGCTGTGCGCCAAGAAATATAATACGTAATACCCGTTTAATGTTAATGATGTTTTTGCTTCTAACGCTTTACTTAAAGCATCGGTAATTTCTTTAATACGTCTTAAATCGGCTAACCACCGATTCATGAATACCATGTATTCACCTCCTCTAAATGCATGCACATGCATTTACTTTGTTTAGTATAAAGCATGTTCTAAAAAAATGCAACCCCTAAATTTAAAATTTTCAATATTTTCTAAACTTAGGGGCTGCCAAGCCTTATATATTCAGTTATTTGGCGTATTAGACTATTTAAAAGCCGGTTTACGATCCTGTCTCTTATTCTATTTTAAAATCGGTACCGTGTAGGAGCCATGAGGCATGAGTAGGATTTCTGCGTCTTTACCCACTTTTGCTTCGGCCAACTTAAGTGCTTCTTCTAAGGAGTGAACCGGTGTGAAAAAGGCTTTACGAGCGTAGTCGTCATCGAGGCTGGACATCAAATAGAAGTCCGCTTTTTTCATCAAACGGGTCACGGCATAGGCTTTATGACGACCGATTTGGAAATCGTGACGCACGGAGTCTTCAATGGCTTGAATGGAATGGAAATCATTCACGGTTTGGTCAAAAATCGGCGAACCGGAGCCTTCACGGCATTCAGCCAATAAGATTACCACACCGCCCGGTGCTACCGCACGTACTGCATTATCCATGGTCTTTTGGGACTGGTAAATATTAATATCCTTCGGATAACCGCCGGTTGAGGCAATAACAATCGGTGCCTGACGGTCAATTTCAATACCGTTTTGTTTATTTACAAAATCGCAAGCTGCTTTATGAGCCGTAATATAGTGACCCGCAAATACGCCGGTAAATTCTTTTTCACCACTTAAAACAACGTTTAACAAGAAGGTTGGCGGACACATAGCTACACCTTCCAGTTGGTCATCATAAATAGGATTGCCTTCCAAATGACCGATAGTCGCTTTATCATCGAGCATTAAACTGTGGTTTTGACGAATCGTTTCATATGACGCTACGCCCGGCAAAATGGCTTTACGACCGCCGCCGAAGCCGGCGAAGAAATGATGGACCACGGAGCCGGTACAAATAATATGGTCCGCTTCCACTACATGGCGATTGAGCCATACATCGGTGCCAAATGAAGTGGTACCGACATGGATAAAATCTTCTTTCTTTTTAGCGCTGGAGTTGTACATAGCCACACGGCCGGCTGCTTCCATCCCCACTTCGCTAATCATTTCGGCCTCTGTCATGTCACGATGTGTCCCTAAAGCGAAAACTATCTTGATATTTTCATCAGGAATCCCCACTTCGTTCAATTCATCAAGAATAATCGGCATGAAAACATGGGTGTTGGCAATACGGGTTGTATCGTTGGCGATGATGGCAACGGTTTCACCGGCTTTAAATAATTCCTTGAACGGTTTAGAATCGATAGGATTAGCCAATGCTTCCTTAATGGCTGCTACCGGATCTGCAATAACCGGCGTTTCCGCCATGTGCAATTCACCGATAATGCGTTTTTCATCCAACGTACACTCCACCATTTGATCGCCATAGTGAAAAGAATAAGTTTTCATGTGTAAAACCTCCGTTTTAATAGCTTTATTACACTTACACCAGTAATGTATATGTCTCCGTGTCCTGATAGCGCCCCTGTTTGATGCCAACTTCAGGAACTTTGCCGGAAAATGTAAAGTTAAATTTATTATGCAATGATACACTCGCCTCATTGCCAGCCGTAATAACGGACACCACGAGATGTATGGAATCATCGTCTTTGGCCATTTGCAAAATATCCCCCATCAAGCGACCGGCTACGCCCTTACCACGATAATTGGGGTCGATGTATATGGATAGTTCCACCGTGCTGGCATAGGCCTCTTTGCTACGATATTCGGATAAGGTAGCATAACCGCAAACCTTGCCGTCGATTTCAGCCACCAAGAGCGGATGTTTTTTGATATTATGGGCTTCAAACCAACTTGTCCACTCTTCAATGGTTCGCGGCTGAATATCCAGTGTTGCTACACCGTGCACCACTTCGTAGTTGTAAATGTCTAATAAAGTGGGAATGTCTTTGCGTTCGCCACGGCGCACTGTAATCTCTGCTTTCATGTAAAGCACCTCTTCTTCTCAAGTTTGTTATAAACAATTATAGCACATGAACGCGTAATTAGGGACGAAAGGTTGTTATACCGGTTTCCTAAGGTGTAAAAAATAAAAGGGCCTGACCAATTACTCAGCCAAGCCCTAATATAACTATATTAAATTATTATTTTGCAAGCGCTGCTTCCAATTTAGCCAAACGTGCTTTTAGTTCGTCGTTATCGGCTTGTAAAGATTGAATGTTTTTATCTTGGGCAGCCAACTTCTGATCTTGAGCTTCTAATTTATTAGCCATTTCGGTTTTGCTCATATTATTATATGGCGAAGATTCACCAAATTTGAAGGAGACGCCGGCATTGTACATGTCATCGCCACTGCCGATGGATGCGGCAATGTTGAACATAATATCTTGGTTAGGACGATAGAAGGCACCTACAGCAGCTGCTTTTTCACCTTTATAACCACCCATACCTACGGCAAAAGATACTTTTTCATTAGAATCAAAATCTAACGGATGTAAAGCGGCTAGGGCAGCCGAACCGGCAGCTACTTTATTGATTTCTGTTCCCAAACGAGAAATTTGCTGACTGTTGCTCATCGTTTGAGCTGCTACACTATCGATGGATTCTTGTAATTGATCGCGAACGGAAACAACCTGGCCTACAGTAGCGGCAGCATTGGAACCGGCTACTAATGGGGATTCGCCTACATTGCTGATAACCTGGCCGTTCGCATTAATGCCTTCGGTAGTAATGTAAGTATTACCGCCTACAGTGATGCTATTTTCTACTATAAGATTAGCCGGTACATCATTAGTTGCCGTTGTGCCGGAGCTTGCCCCTGCACTGCCGGTATTGCCCGCATTACTGCCATTATCTGTATTGCCGGTATTATCATTGTTATCTGTGTTGCCTGTATTACCTGCAGTGCCGGTATTATCGCTATCATCTGTGTTGCCTGTATTACCGGTGTTATCGGCTGATCTGTCTTCGCCCGGATTAGTAGCACCTGGATTGGTAGTACCTTGATTACTGCCTTGTCCGCCAGATGAATTATTGTTGTTAACTAAATTAGTAACTGATTCGTCAATCTTATCTACACGTTTTGTAAGATCAGTGATATTTTGGTTTATGACATTATTAAATTCAGTTACCTTAGTAACTACAGTTTTTAACTGAGCCACGTTAACGGCATCCGTATCGGCACTACCGGCCGCTACGTTAATGATTTGACGTGTTTGAGCTTGTCTAATAAGGTTTCCGTTTTTATCATAAACGGCAGAGCGGCCTACACTTACAGCACCTTCGGTCGATTTATAGGTAGCCAAAATGGAGTTTTTAGCGGCAACACTATCTTCATTTATGTTATTTGCGGCTTCAAAATCGTTTAACTTACTACTAGCATCTTTTTGTGCCGCATCCCATGCCTGTAGAGTATTATAATCTGCCTGACGCGCCGCTTCATCAGCATACGTTGTAGTAGTCATTTTGGCTAGTTGCTGATTATAGCCCTGATAATATGCCATGTAAGTCTGACGTAACCGTTTCCATTCACTATATGTATCGGCCGATATATTATTATTGTTGTAAAAATCAGTGACCGCCTTAATAACCGTTGCATCTCCGCTGGCTTTAGCTAGTGCTATATCATTCGCTCTTGCATCACCATAACGTAGACTCAAATCAGCAGTAAAATTCTTATCAAATGGAATATAGCCATACTTACCAAATGTGCGATCCGCTACGGCTCTATCACCTAAAGCAACTGCACCGCCTCGATGAAGATCATAGGTAGCACCACCAATAGTAGTCCCGTTACCAAGTGCTGTACCGCCATTCAATGCATTAGAGCTATCCCCTATAGCAACACCACTATTATTAGATCTCGCATTATAGCCAAAAGATGTCCCGTCAACGGCTAAAGACGAATTACCAACAGCAGTAGCATAATCATTAGAATAACGTTTTTGTAACGTTGAACCGGTATTAAATCGGGAGGCCGTTGCACCGTTACCAATAGCTATACCACCGCCGGCTTTGGAATTAATCCCAATTACAGTGACTGAGTTAACACCAAAGTTATTACTACCAACCACCACTGATGACGACCAACCTTCATTTGAGTACCCAATACTGGTTGCTCCATTATTGGCAAAATTATCAAAACCAATAGCCGTCGTAATCATTTTATTTAAATCTGCAATTGTATTAGGTTTATTCACCTCTGTATTCGTCAAATCAAGTTTTTCCGCCGAAACGAATGAATAACTGCTGATTAATGCCAATAAAGTTGCTGTAACACGTAGCGAAGCTTTCTTTGTATGCTTAGATAACACTAATTTTTGTTTTAACATAATCCCACCCCTAAAATTTCCCAATTCAATACCTATCGAATTAAAAGTAAGAGTAAATTTTAATGAAATCTTCATTAACCCTATCAATTAACCACTATATTAATCCATTATTTTATCAATTGCAACACTTCAAACGTTTAATAGACTCCATTTCAGTCCATTTTCAATGAATTTTATTCCATTCAGGTAAAACTATACCAATTGTGTATATTTGATGAATTTTGCATCTTTCATTGATTTTATAAAGTTTAACGAAACGTTAAATAAAACAATATTACACGATTATGATAAAAATTAGACTATATCAAAGTCTCATTCAAATTTGATATACCAACTAGCTCCAGGGGTTTTATTGCATTAAAGGGCTAAATAACTAAAAATTCCGAGCAACCTAAATTAGATTACTCGGAATTTATTCTTTCTGCTATTAATAGCATATTAAATTAGTTTTTTAAGGACTACTTATACAATTTTACTTAGCAATAGCTGCTTCCAATTTAGCCAAACGAGCTTTCAATTCGTCGTTGTCGGCTTGTAAAGAAGCAATATTCTTATCTTGCGCTTCTAATTTATTAGCCATTTCGGTTTTGCTCATATTGTTATATGGCGAAGATTCACCGAATTTGAAGGAAACACCGGCATTATACATGTTGTCGTTGTTACCTACAGCGGTAGCAAAGTTAAACATGATGTCATTGTTCGGACGATAGAACGCACCGATAGCAGCGGCTGTTTCACTCTTATAAGCACCCATACCAACAGCAAAGGTCAATTTTTCATTAGAATCAAAATCTAATGGATGTAAAGCGGCTAACGCAGCAGCACCGGCAGCAACTTTGTTAACTTCTGTTCCCAAACGAGAAATCTGTTGGCTGTTATTCATGGTTTCAGAAGCCACGTTATCGATAGATTTTTGTAATTCATCACGAACGGTTACCACTTGGTTAACGGTAGCTGCATTATGAGAACCGGAAACTAAATCAGATTCGCCAACGTTTTGAATAACTTGGTTATTGGCATTGATGCCTTCGTTGGTAATGTAAGTGTTGCCACCAACGGAAATGCTGTTTTCAACTTTGAGGTCTTTGTTCAAAGAAAGGCTAAAATCATTTTTACCGTTTTCTTTAACTTGGATGTTGCCGTCACCGGTAATTTTAGTTGGAGTAACTAAACCATTAACTTGACCTAAAGCATCTTTCAATTGACCTTCCGTAGCGGCACGGTCGGCTTGAACTTTAGTAGGATCCCAAGTTGTATTAGTAAGACCGGTAATAGTGCTGGCACCATCTTTAGTACCAATGGAAACATCACCAGCCTTAATGGTGTCGCCGAGGCTTACTTTAAGACCCTTACTTGCATCTTTAGGGTCAACAGCACTGACTACTACACCGGTATCTGTGTCACCATCAATATTCAAATTACCTTCACCATTAAAAATATTTTTAATAGAGTTATCAATTTTGTCGACACGATTATTAAGATTATTAATTTTAGTTGTGTTTTCAGCAATCTTATCACTGTTTTCGCTTACTTTAGTGGCTACTGTTTTTAACTGAGCTACGTTAACAGCATCGGTATCTTCAGTACCGGCAGCCACGTTGATAATCTGACGGGTTTTTCCATTAGCGCCTACGCTAACAGCACCGTAAGTGGATTTATAGGTAGATAAGAGAGAATCCTTGGCTGTTACATCAGATTCTAAAATATTATTTTTCTTTTCATAAGCGTCTAAAGCTTTTATAGCCTTTATTTTGGCGCTTTCTAATTTCATTAAGGTATTAAAATCCTCTTGACGATCATCTTCAGTCGCATAGGTTTTTTCTGTCATTTTAGCCACCCAATGATCTGCACCCATTTTCTTGGACAGAAGTAATTAAGCAACTTTTTGGGAATGGGTCCGGTATTCTACCGGACTCATTCCTTTTAATTTAAGTTTGATACGTTTAGTATTGTAATAGTCTATGTAATCTCTTAGTTTAT
>NZ_SVCB01000049.1 GCF_015058545.1 Veillonella sp. | reverse complement strand
ACTGCCTTCACATCCTTTAAGGCCGGATCACTATATAAAGCTGTTACTTCTATTTCTTTGTACTGATCGAAACTATAAGCAGTAGACGGTACGATAATAACATCAGGATTAATTCGAATTAAATCTTCACGAGTACCGCTATCACTTATATCCAATCCCAATAAAGTAGCTGCATTGGCCGCATTTATCAGCTGAGTCATATTGTCAAAAGTACTCCCGATCCCGCCGGTAAGTCCTAAAACGCCATAAAAACCAATAATTTTTCTATGTTGAACTTGCTCCGTAAATGCTGTAACTTTTGCCAATCGTTGCTGCATTGACTTTACAATTGCTTCACCTTTACTCTTCTGATTTAACAAATCAGCTAGTTCTAAAATCGTCTTTTCACTATCCTCTATCGTTCTTGGGGCTCTATACACATAGACAGGCACATTTAAGCCTCGTAAAGTGATTACCATTTCTTGATCTACCCAATCGGGAACTATCAATAAATCCGGATGTAATGCCAATACTGCTTCCGTATTCAGTTTTACCCGTGCTTTTATTTGCTTGGATTCTTCCGGAAAATTATTCGGTAAATTCCCTAAAGCTGCAATCTTCTGTGGACCTACTAAAGAAATCACCATATCCTCCGTACTTACACCAATTGGAACTATACGCATCGGATTATCCGGTATCTGTACCGTCGCTCCCGTAGAGTCCCTCACTAAGTGCGTCCCTTCAATCGGTTTTGTCTCATCTAACGTCTTACAGCCCACAATGGCAAAGAGCGTCAAACAAAAGATTATAAAAAGCACTATTCTTCTATAAAAATTCATAGACTATCGTCCTTCAATTTCACCTTCCATGGCTAAATATAATTGCTTTAATTGGTCTTCCATGTCTTTAGGTGCATTCCATAAGCCACGTTGAATAGCTTCTAACAGCGTCTCGGCAATACGTGCTAACGCCCATGGATTAACAGATTGCATCCACTCTTGCATCTCTTTATCTAAGGCATACTTATTGGCATATCCTTCATACACCCAATTGTCTATTACAGCACTTGTAGCATCCCAGGCAAAACTATGAGCCACAACATTTGCCAAGTCCGCCGCCCCTTTATAACCATGTTGTTGCATGCCTTCGATGAACTTAGGATTTAAGGTTTCACCGCGAACCAAACGATTAACTTCTTCTTTTAAATCTCGTGTTTTTACCTGCTTACGGTTCGAACTGTCACCTACATAGGAACGTGGGGCTTCTCCGCGGATACTACGAACGGCTGCTATCAACCCGCCATGGTAGGCATTATAATCATCAGAACTTAGCATATGAGTTTCACGATTATCCTCATTTTTAATAGTAACTTCCATAGTAGCTAATCTTCTTCTAAATATGCGTTTATCCTGATTTGATTTAGCACCGTCACCATAACAATAACTACCCCAAGTTACATAAACATCGGCCAAATCATCAATCGACTCCCAATTTTTCTGCTCAATTAATTGTCCAATACCGGCCCCATATGCCCCGGGTGGATCCCCAAATAAACGGAATCTGGCTTTTTGATAAGCGGCTTTCTCATCTTCACCTTCTGACACAAGCCAAGAAACATCCTCATTAATATGTTTTTTTATAAAATTATCTTCTTCACTCTCATCCAATTCAGCAACCAAAGTTACTGCTTTATCAAGCCATTTTAAGGCATTTGGCATCATGTCTCTGATAAGACCACTTATTCGTCCGGTTACATCAATACGTGGTCGTTTCAGTTCTGCAAGCGGTATAGCCTCAACTCCGATAACACGACCACCGCCACCTTGCCAAATTGGTCGAACCCCCATTAAATTCATAAACTGGCCTAAACATTGGCCATGGCTTCGCGTATTACTACCGGCCCATAGAACTATGCCAATCGACTCCGGATAATGCCCTTCCTCTTTAATGAAATCGGTTATAACCTGATCAGCTAATGTACTTCCTAATTCATAAGCAACTTTCGTAGGCAACATTCTTTCATCCACACCGAAGAAATTGCGACCTGACGGTAAGACGTCGGCTCGTCCACTCGTTGCGGCACCGCCCGGCCCCGGTTCAATATAATGGCCGGCCAAAGCTTTTAATGTATGTCCTATTTCCTGTTCGGTCTGCTTTAATTTCGGCACGTACTCGTGACAAGCCTCCAATAAAATCGAACCGATTTCAGTCAAACAAACTTGCTTTACCTTACTGTCTTTTTCAACACTATACCGTTGCCATAACGTATTAACTGATTCCAAATGTTGCCATGAGTCGGAATAGATATAGTCATTTTCTGCTAAATGTGCAATCACATCACGAATCACATGCCATATTTGATCTACAATATCTTTGTTGCGAAGTATACATTTACCGGTAAACAAAAAGTCTTGATTCTCATTAGAATTGATTTGTTCACCTATTTGTAAAGAATCTACCTTTTGACCGCCATACTGTTCCAATGTATTCCAATCATAGCCCAGACCTTTGGCAATCGTATCCGGTAATGCCGGTACAATACCGTTTTGAACTCGCATAAGAGCTAATAAAAATTCTTGTAAATCCTTACCTGTCGGCGCCTTACCCAGAATATGCAAACCCGTACGCATTTGCATATATTTTAAGTCTGTCAGCAACTCATGCAAATAGGCCAATACACTTTCCGCATCAGTCATTTTATCTTCTGGAATACTCTCCCAAAAATGACATGCTTTAGCTTGTTCAACAATGGCTGTATACAATGAAGTTAAACTTTCCGGCGATTCCAATTCAAAATGCCCGTACTCATCCAAGAGATTTTCTAATTCTTCATATTCATCATAAAGACCTGCCTTAGACATAGGTGGTGATATATGGCCGATTAAACACGCGGAACTCCGCCTTTTAGCCTGTATACCTTCACCGACAATGGTCATCCAATAAGGATATACATTTGGCAAATCTTGAATCCCCATTTCCGGATAGCAGGAAGGGCTTAATCCTGTGCCTTTCCCCGGTAGCCATTCCAAGGAGCCATGAGTACCAACATGCATTACCACATCGGCTTTAAATATTTCACGAAGCCAATAATAAAAACCTTCATAATGATGTGTCGGTGGCAAAACCGGATCATGATACAATTTGCTTGGATTTTCGCCAAAACCGCGTGGCGGTTGCACTGTTACCCATATATTACCGTTACTAAATCCGGAAATCATCAACTCCTCACCATAACGGAATACTTCTCCCGGTACCGGCCCCCAACCGTCTTCCATATCGGCTTTGGCTTTATCCGGTAAAGAGGCAAAAAATGCCTCATATTGCTTTTTACTTAGTTTACCTTCAGTTGATTCAGCCTGTTCCTCTGTAAGCATACTACGATCATTAGTAGCATGCGATAAAACAACATCCATTAATTCAGCCCCCGACTCAGGAATTGAGTCAATAGTATAGCCGGCACTCTTCATTGCCACTAACAAACGCTGTACAGACTCCGGGGTATCTAAACCGGCTGCCGAACCTATATTGGAATTTTTAGGGGGATAATTATGAAGAATAATAGCCACTTTTCTTTCTTTCGGTAATAGACCCCTAAGTTTTACATATTTTATAGCTCGTTTTACAATTGATTCTATACGCTCTTTAACAGGCCAATATATATACAATCCATCAATATTAGTCTGTGCTGACACGACCCCACCGTGAAGCGAACCGTCAAATTCCGGTAAAGATACCGATAAATTCACGTCTAAAGGACTCAAACCCTGCACATTGTTTTCCCAAGCCGCTTCATCCATATAGATGTTATATCCCATTAAGATGGGAATATCCCAATGACTAATATCTTCCTGAGTTGTTGCTTTTAAACTAATAAGCGAAAACTTACAAGTATTAATTAATACCTCAAACGGTAAATTCCCTTCGCCAAACAAAATCCGTAAAGACTCATTTAATGATGGCGCCCCTATTAATGGATTACCGCCATATTGACCGAAAAAAATGATAGGATTATAGCCTTGAGACTTAATCGTTTGTCGCAACAATTCAGGATAATAAAGCTCTCGCATAATCCATTCTTCACGATAGAAAAATACTCCGATACCCGGCCGATTATCCAAACCTTCAGCCTCGACATATTCTTTATAGGTTGCATAAGTAACCCCATTTTCGCCCAGAATCCCTTGCCAAAGAACCTGTATCGGATCCGGCACTTCAACAGCTTCACCTGCTAAGGATGCGGCATATAAAAATGAATTTTCATAGTTGATAAGCCCGCTCAGCTGTTGGTATTCCGACAAACGAATCATTTCCGCTTCACTCATACCGGCTCTTAGTTTATCTGTATCTTGGTTTTCATCCGCATATAAAGCATAGCAAGGATGATTTTGATATAACCAATTAGCTAACCGTCTTAAAAACGGCGTATCCAATCCGGTCCCCATATGTTTTAAAATAACTACATCTGCTGCTTTTAACCGTTCTTCCCAAGTAGAATTCCATTCCGGCTCATGTTTCAAATTATATAAATCAATATTAAAATGCGATTTAGCCTCAATACGACCTTTATTTTCAACCTCACGAATATGTTGTAATTGTTTAGCCATATTAGTAATGTATAAAATTCGTTTCATTATAGGCGGTTTCCTTTCACAACTTGTAATACTGTATCAGCTGTAACAGTATCAATTGAATAATAGGTT
>NZ_SVCB01000048.1 GCF_015058545.1 Veillonella sp. | reverse complement strand
GGCAATTTTCTTATCCTGCTCGGTAACACCGTCCACGCCGTCCAATACGAGAACAACGATATCAGCTCTATCTACGGACCGTAAAGAACGAACGATACTGTAACGTTCTACCGGTGCATCGATTTTTGCTTTACGACGCATACCGGCCGTATCGATAAGCACGAACTTCTGCCCCTCATGTGTCCAATGTGTATCGATGGAGTCACGAGTTGTACCGGCTACATCACTTACAATAACACGATCCTGACCCAATAAAGCATTTGTTAACGATGATTTACCTACATTCGGACGACCGATTAAAGCTACATGAATAGTATCTTCTTCATCTTCAGCCGTTGCCGAATCTGGGAAATGTTTTACCACATCATCCAATAAATCGCCAAGGTTCATTAAGTTTTTAGCGGAAATACCGATAGGATCGCCAATACCTAAATTGTAAAATTCATAAATGTTGGCTTCCTGATTTACACTGTCAATTTTATTAACAACCAATAATACCGGTTTACCGCTGGCACGCAAAATATTCGCTACTTCTTCGTCAGCCGGTACGATACCTTGTTTGCCGTCAACGACAAATAAAATAACATCCGCTTCTTCGATAGCAAGTTGCGCCTGTAAACGCATCATTTTAGGAATCACATGACTGTCGGCGGTGATGAATTCAATCCCGCCCGTATCAATCATGGTAAATTCTCGGTTAAGCCATTCCGCATCGAAATAAATTCTATCACGCGTTACGCCTGGAATATCTTCAACAATGGAAATTCGTTTATTTACAATGGCGTTAAACAATGTAGATTTTCCCACATTAGGACGCCCTACCACTGCTACTAATGGTTTTGCCATATTGTCACCTCAATTTTTACACAAATTATCACATTATATTGTAACATATATAAAGCAATCCATAAAGAAGGGATAATGCAAAAGGAGCCATAAAGGGCCAAGCCCTTTACAGCTCCTTATATAAGCGCTACGCGCTATTGGTTACAATTATTCAGCGTCGGATTCAGCTGTTGCAACAGGTTCCATTAACTCAGTCAAAGCAAGGCCAAGTTTCTTTTCATCTTTGTTAAGAGAAATAACTTTAACTTCTACTTCTTTACCACGAGTCAAGTAGTCTTCTACTTTAGCATTACGCTGTTTAGTGATCTGAGAAATGTGAAGTAAACCTTGGATGTCGTCGTTAACAGCTACGAATGCACCGTAAGCTACCAAACGAACTACTTTACCGGTAAGAACGTCGCCAACTTTGATAGTTTCTTCAGCTACGTCCCATGGGCTCTTAGTCAATGCTTTCAAGGATAAGGAAAGTTTGTTGCTTTCTGCATCAAAGGATTGCAATTTAACTTCGATTTCCTGGCCTACGGACAATACGTCTTCAACGCGTTTGATTTTGTGCCAAGAAATGTCGGAAATGTGAAGTAAACCTTCGATACCACCGATATCAACGAAAGCACCATAAGGCATAATTTTACGAACAATACCTTTATAGTTATCGCCAACATGAATGTTTTTCAAGGCTTCTTCCAATTTAGCCTGGCGAGCTACTTCCAATACAACACGACGGGAAAGAACCAAACGGTTTTTCTTTTCGTCGATTTCCAATACCTTAGCTTCGAATTCAGTACCTACTAAGCTATCGAGAGATTTAACGAAGTGTACATCCCCTTGGGAAAGTGGAATAAAACCACGAAGGGATTTAACAGTTACAACAAGACCTGCAGGGATAGCGTCCACACCTTTACAGATGATTGGTTCGTCTTTTTCCTGAGCTTCCTGTACATACTGCCAATCTTCGTCTTTAGCCAAACGAGTGATGGACAAGTAGATAGGATTGTCTTCCTTGATGTGGTTCATAATAACGGCTTTAATCTGATCGCCTTCTTTGAGCACGTCTTTAGCAGAGGCAGGTGCCGGATATGCGATTTCAGTACGATTCAAGGTTGCTTCTGTTTTGTAACCGAAAGAAACATATGCTTTGTCGTCTTCTACGGATACAACAGTACCTTCTACTACAGTGCCTTTCTTAAAGTCTTCTGCCCAGTCAGCTTCGTTAGCTAACAATTGTTCAAATTCATTCATTGTGTCAATGACCTCCTTAATTATCCAGTCGGGTGTCGATGCACCGGCTGTAACCCCTACCGTTTGAACATGGTTGAACCAGTCCAATTGTAATTCAGCAGCGGTCTCTATATGGTAAGTAGTACATCCAACGTCACGACAGACCTCTGCTAATCTGTTTGTGTTGCCGCTGTTCTTACCGCCTACCACAATCATAAGGTCCACCGTTTTTGCGAGTTCTACCGCCGAATTTTGACGTTCTTGAGTAGCTGTGCAAATCGTTTTGAAAACCTTTAGATTTTGAGTTTTTTCCTCTAATATATCTATTATACTTTGAAATTTAAATTGTGAAAAGGTAGTTTGTACAACTACACCCCTATTTTCCACGAAAGGCAGAATTTTAGCTTCTTCTTCAGTTTCTATAACTATGCCTTTGTTTTGTGCCCATAAATTGATGCTAATTACCTCAGGATGCTTTTTTTCACCCAAAATGACAAGTGACATTCCCGAGTCAATGACCGATTTTGCATCTTGTTGAGCTTTTTTTACATGGGGACACGTTGCGTCCACCACTTTAAGTCCTTTATCGGTCGCTTCTTCATACACCGCCGGTCCCACACCATGGGATCGAATGATTACTGTGCCGCCGGGAATTTCATCCAACGAATCCACGGCATACACGCCATATTCTTCCAAATTGGAAACCACTTGCGGGTTATGAATGATAGGACCTAAGGTATAACTGCGCTCTAACTGATCTGATGTGTCTTGAGCCATATTAACAGCCCTCTTCACACCATAACAAAAACCGCAATTTTCTGCAATACGAATTTCCACGCCTGACTCCTTATCGTTTAAAATCCGGATGAGCCGCCCGATAGTCAGCCATAAGACCTTCCAGAGCCACCCTGACTTTATCATTTAATTCGGCAATGGCTTCCGGTGTAGGTTTTGCTTTCGCTACGGGAATTGGTTTACCGATTACGGCAGCCACTTGACCGCGTTTCATCTGATACGATCCCATAATAGCCACCGGCACTACGGGTACACCCGTACGAAGCGCTATCGAAGCTACGCCGTCATGGAATCGACCCAACGTATTATCCTTCTTTTGCCGGGTTCCTTCCGGAAAAATGCCGAGCACTAAATTATTCTTCAATAATCCCATAGCATGGCGAATGGCGATTTTATCCACACCACCACGTTTTAAAGGAAACGCGCCCAACCAACGACAAAAGAAATTGGAAATCGGATTTTTAAATAATTCTTCTTTGGCCATAAAGCTTACATGGCGCGGCAAAGCACGTCCTACGATGCACGGATCGTTGTTGCTCTTGTGATTGGGAGCCACAATGACCGGTCCTTCTTTAGGAAAATTTTCACGACCTACCACATCCGCTTTATAAATCCAACCATATACGACTTCAAAAGCCGAGCGCCATAAACATTCTGAAAATTTATCCATGAATACGCTCTCCTTTACTTTTCTGTTGCCGTAATCAATTGTACCATACGAGCAGCGGTTTCATCAAAAGATAAATTATCAGAATTGATAACTATCGCTTCCGGTACACATACAAGGGGTGATTCTTTGCGATTCGTATCCATTTCATCGCGTGCCATAACACTTTCTTTAATCGTATCCAAGGATACGGACTCTTTATCCGGCGTTTCCAACCAGCGCCGTTTGGCGCGAGCGTCTACGGATGCCGTCAAATAAATTTTTAATTCCGCGTTAGGTAAAACCACCGACCCGATATCACGGCCGTCTAATATAACACCCCCTGCACTGGCCATGGCACGTTGCTGTGCCACTAAAAAGTCGCGAACAGCCTTAATGGCTGCAATTTGTGATACGGCACCGTTTACCTCTTGCGTGCGAATTAAGGACGTTACATCCTCACCATTCACAAACACCTTGAAAGCATCTTCGGTAGGCTCCATGCGTAGCGACAAGTCCGGTAACAAAGCTGCTACCGCCGCCTCATCGGTGGGATTCACACCGGCTTTTAAAACAGCCCACGTAACGGCCCGGTACATAGCCCCCGTATCAATATATAAATAGCCAAGCTGTTTGGCTACGGCTTTAGAAATACTACTTTTACCGGCCCCCGCAGGACCGTCAACAGCTACCGCAATACGCTGTTTACTCATCAAAAAACTCCTCTCCGTAATATGCTTAGTCGGCTGCTTCACCGTGTACGGCATGCTGTGCCGCCACATAGCCGGTGGCAAACGCCGCCTGCAAATTGAAGCCCCCCGTAAAAGCATCTATATCCAATACTTCACCGGCACCGTAAAGTCCTGCAATCAATTTAGATTCCATTGTTTTCGGTACAAATTCCTTAACCGAAATGCCCCCCGCCGTTACAATGGCTTCCGCAATAGGTCGCATCTGTTTAAACGTCAAAGGCATATGCTGTAACACGTGAACCAAGCGTTGGCGCTCTTCACGGCTGATTTGATTAATAAATTTATCCGGCGTAAGATTCGCTAACTCTATAATAACAGGAATTAAGCGTTGTGGTAAGAGGTCTTTTAAACCATTTGCCAATTGTTTTTTGGAATAGGTCACAAAATCTCGCTGCACACGCTGATCCAGCTGTTCCACGGTCAGCGCCGGTTTCAAGTTAATTTCGAGTCGAATAGGACCTACATTCTTTTTCTTCATTAGCTTACCTACCGTATGACTCAAAGATAATACGATCGGACCGGTAATCCCAAAATGAGTAAACATCATTTCACCGAATTGTTTAGCCTGCACTTTATCTTTAGCCACAGCCGACAATTCCACATTACGAAGACTTAAACCCATTAAATCTTTAACCCACGCTTCCTTCGTCTCCAAAGGTACCAATGACGGACGTAAATCCGTCACCGTATGGCCCACCTCTTTGGCCATGGCATAGCCGTCACCGGTAGAACCGGTAAGCGGATAGGATAAACCGCCCGTAGCCAAAATAACGGCATCGCCATAATAGGTTTCTTTATCGGTTACAACGCCTTGAACCTTATTGTCTTTTACAATAATATGCTTAACAGCTTCATTTAAATGTAAAATGCCGCCATAACCTTTATACACTCGCATAAACATATCGCGCACTTCAAGCGCCGAATCGGACACCGGAAAAACGCGGCCGCCGCGCTCTACTTTAGTGGCGAGCTTCCATTCATGGAGTAAATCCAATAAATCGCGATTATCAAACTGCTGATAGGCACTCATGAGGAACTTACCATTCCCCGGTGTTTTCGCGATAAAATCACTGATAGGCGCATCATTGGTAATATTACAGCGGCCTTTGCCGGTAATGCCCATCTTTTTACCTATCATGTTCATTTTTTCAATCAGGGTCACCTTAGCGCCTTCACGAGCAGCAATAGTAGCTGCCATAAGACCGGCGGCACCGGCTCCCACTACAATGATATGTTTCATGGTCTGCCTCCACCGGAACGACGTTTAGCGCCACGCACCGCGCCGTTGCGACCGAACTGTTTTATTATCTTTCGTCAGCATTTTACGACCTTTAGCGCCGTCACCGGGTCCTTTGCCGAACGGTAATTTGCAGAGTGCTTTTAACTGACGCAGTTCTTCCCCCGTAAGTTTACGATAAGCACCGCGTTTTACTCCGACTAAGGTAAGACCTCCGTAAGCAATGCGTTTCAAGTTGTACACACTATATTTAAAATGCTCAAACATGCGGCGCACTTGACGATTACGGCCTTCGTGAATCGTAATCTCAACCAGCGTAGTGTTCGTCTTGCTGTCAAAACCGTAATCTACGATTTCTGCCGGCGAGGTAGGACCATCTTCTAAAGTAATACCCGCACTCAATGCCTCTAAATGCTCATCCAAAACACGACCTTTGATTTTCACTTCATAGGTTTTGGTCACACCTTGTGACGGATGCATCAAAGCCTGAGCCAAAGCACCGTCATTGGTGAATAACAACAAACCTTCCGTGTTGTAGTCAAGGCGACCTACCGGATATACTCGATTTTTAATGTCTTTCAAATAATCCATTACCGTAGCGCGTCCCTGCGGATCACCCACCGAAGTAATGCTGCCTTTCGGCTTGTTAAAAATATAATATTCCAATGCTTCCGGTTCAATACGTTGTCCGTCAATTTTAACGCGGTCCACGGCCGGATTAATTTTAACCCCCAATTCCGTAACCTGACGGCCGTTCACCTGTACCTTACCGGCCACGATTAATTCTTCTGCCTTACGCCTTGATGCATAACCGCAGCGACTGATATATTTTTGCAAACGTTCTTGTTCCATAGTCTGCTCCTTTCCCTTATTCCATGATTTCATGAGCTTCATGAGCCTCAATCGTATTGTTACTTTCACCGTCAATTACCGGACTTTTATGGTCTTCGTCGGCTTCAATAGCACTACTTCTTTCAGCAGCAACTGCCACACCGTTATCGACGGCTACTTCACGTTTTAAGGTCTCCACCGATTCTATGCCGACACTGCGTAAAAATGTATCGGTCGTTCCGTACAATACAGGCCGGCCAATGCTTTCCTTACGACCCAGTTCCATAACTAAATCGCGGCTCACTAAATGCTTTAAAACTTTTTCACAATTCACACCGCGCACTTCTTCAATTTCACTTTTCGTAACCGGCTGCTTAAAGGCAATAACCGCCAAGGTTTCCATCGCTGCCGGTGACAAGCGGTCTTCCCGTTGGCGAATCTTACTCACATATTCACTGCTCTCCGGCGCACTGACAAGCTCGGCTCCAACGCCGCTTACTTTTAAACGGAGGCCACGTTTATCAACCACCAGCCGATTGGCATATTGCTCCAATAACGCTTCGGCCTCTTCCGTTGCACAATCAAATAGTTCGCCAAGCAGTGCGATAGGCACCGGTTTGGCTGCGGAAAAAAGAACTGCTTCCAAATGGGCGAGCAGCGATGTATCGCTTGGCTGATTCACATCTGTCATAGTTTGTTACTCACCTTTCTAACTAATATATGCTTACTTATGTAATATCTTAATCTAGTCGATTAATAGCTACTCCTGTATTGCAATAGTACGCATAACCCAAAATCTATTATAAACTGAACTAGACAATTTCACTGACTAAAGTTACATCCTTTAACGAACCGTCATTAGGGCCTTCCGTCACTGAGTGTATAGTAAAAATCTGACGCTTCAATAATTCCAAAACAGCTATAAACATAGTCACTTTGGCGGCCCGCACAGTTACCTCATTAAGCAACGCTACAAAGCTGAATCGGCGTTGTTGCTTGGCCCTCATAAGCAAGGAATCAATCGTATCTTCCAAACTGTAAACCTCTTTTTCCACCTTTACCTTTGGCGGTTCCGGCACCGTTTCTTCTACTCGATTAATACAGGCTTTAAATAAACCGTACAATTGGGCGATATCAAAACGAAATACCGTTTCCTGCCCCCATTGGCTCAACGAATCAGGCCGGCTAAAGCTTTGACTGCTCGCTTCAGAACGCTCCGTCAATGCCTCGGTCAATTCTTTGATTTGCTTATATTCAAGCAAGTTAGCCACCAATTCATCACGGGGGTCCTCTTCTTCTTCCGGATTGAGTGGTGCGTTTCTTGGCAAAAGCATGCGGGATTTAATCTGTAACAGCGTAGCCGCCATAACCAAAAACTCACTGCTGTAATGAATATCAAAGGTCTGCCATTCTTCGAGCTGTGCCATATATTGCGACGTAATTTCCACAATGGGAATGTCGTAAATATCTATTTTATGTTTTTCTATCAAATGGAGTAATAAATCCAACGGCCCTTCAAAAACGGCCAGCTTATACTCATAGGGTTTCATCATATCTCCTTACGATTCGGCAAACAAATAAGAGGGGTTATACGCCCCTCTTTATGTTGTCACGAAGTCTCGATAACCTTTTTTTAATTGTATCATAGAAAAATAGCATTTAACAACCGTCAAAGTATGTAAAAAAGCATATTAAACCTTGTATTTTTACTATATTTCTGCTATCGTATTGATGTTATTATAATATAAAGGAAATGCGTTATGAAAACTCTTATATCATGGTGGCGCAATGCCGTCGTTCAGGCAATTTTGTGGTGTGTCCTCATCTTTGCCGCTTTTTATTTTATTTACGAACCTATTGCCTTTGGCTTTGATTGGGAAGATATTCTTTTGTTATCCCTCCCCTTGTTATTGGGGCTCGCCATTTTTCAGCAACTTATGCGCAGTACTTTATGGCATCGGGCCTTCTTGGGGCATGGCCTTTTGGGCATTGCCTGGGCTTTAACCTATCCTTTGTTGTACCATTGGTCCTATACCAAGCCCTTTTATTTTTACGAATTCTTTCCGGATTTCTTATTTGGCTTTCTACTCTTTGTAGGACTCAGCTTACTCCACTATTTCATGGTACACCATTTGCCATACCGCCGTTCTTTGAGCATCCTTATTGCACTCATCCAGTGGCTTTTGTCTTTGATTCCGTTAATTCAAATCGGCTACTATATTAACACGTGGCATTGTTTGACGCCGGCCACCTTAATGGCCCTGTATCAAACAAATCCGGAGGAAGCTTTCGGCTTTTTAAAAAGCTCCGCCGGTATTCCCGGGTTAATCGGCATCGGCATCGGCAATGTACTCTTATTCCTGTTTTACTACTGGTCAAACCAGGGGATGAACCGCTTGTCCCGTCGCGATATGATGACAAGATTGCGTTTAGGCGTACTCAGCATTGCCTGTCTTGCCTGTGTAATCTACTTGCCCTTCGGTTTTATGAAAACAGACATTGTTAAAAACTGGACTGATGTAGCTACATATATGAAAGAGTTACAACAATACAGCGACAAACATCACGAAATCTACAATGACTTACATCTCGAAACAGACGAAACCGCTGCCACCGGGGCGCCGGGTACTATAATCCTCGTTATCGGCGAATCAGCTTCGCGCAATTACATGAAAGTCTACAATCCAAGCTTTGCTTACGATGATACACCTTGGCAAAGCGAAATGGCGGCCTCAAATCCAGATTTTATCTTCTTTAAAAACGCCTATTCGTCTTATGTACAAACAGTACCTACCTTAGAACGGGCTCTTACAGAACGCAATCAATACGATGATAAGCCGTTCTTGGATTCTGCCAATATTCTCGATGTGGCTAAAAAAGCCGGTTACTACACGAGTTGGTTTAGCAACCAAGGCGTTTACGGCGAATACGATACGGCTATCTCCTTAATTGCCAAAACGGCAGACAGACCTTTATGGGCTCATGAAGCATATATGTTCTCCGATAAGTACGACGGTGTTATTTTACCGCTACTCCAACAAGTAGAACCGTATAAAAATAACTTTATTGTCATTCATATCATGGGCAGTCATATTTATTATAATGACCGTTATCCTCATGAATTCAGTAAATGGAAAGTCGGCGAAGTGCCGAAAGGCAAAGAAGCCTATGCCAACAGCCAACTTTATACGGATTGGGTATTACAGCAAATTTATACCTATGCCAAGGATCACTTAAATCTGCAGGCCATGATTTACTTCTCCGACCACGGGGAAAGCCTCAACTATTCCCACAATCCGGATATTTTTGATTTTGACATGGCCCGCATTCCTCTATGGGTTTACCTATCGCCAACCTACGAGGAAGCCTATCCGGAAACAACGGCTATTCTGCGTGACCATGAAAACAAATATTTCACCAACGATTTACTCTACGACTTAGTGTCCGGTATCTTACAAGCACCGACTAATCGTTATGATCGAACCAGAGACTTCTCTAATCCGAACTATCGCTTCAACAAGTATAATTTAACGACGCTTTTAGGTCAGGAACCATTAACCAATGCCCCGGAAGCAGCCGCACCGGAGCGATAACAGTCCAAGTTTAATTCGAAGCGAATAAAAACAAAAACACACAAAAAGCGAGTCCCCCATCAGAAGCGGGACTCGCTTTTATTTACGTTACTATTTTGGTCGGTATTGATTAAACTAAAGGTAATGATAAATGTACAACCGTACGAACCGGTTTTTTCACATTCCGGTCAGTGCTCTTAAAGCCCAAGGCTTTGTATAATTCTTTGGCACTTTCCATGCTAGGCAAGGAATCCAATAAAAGCGTCTTATAACCTTTTTCTTTAGCTTCTTCTACAAGAATGTGAGCAATATTCATACCGAGGCCGGTACGACGAAATTCAGGGCGTACATAAAGGCGCTTCATTTCAGCTGTTTCATAATTAACATGGCGTAAAGCTACGCAGCCGGCCGGTACATCATCTACAAAGGCAATGTATAACGCTTCACGGTCGCCTTTATACTTTTCTTCCAAGCCTTCAAATTCTTTCACATTGGCAGCAACACCTAAGGAACGTACATAATCAACAAATAGTTTCTTTACTTCATCAATATACTCATGACCATCACGAAGTTCAAAATTCATACGAAATCCTCCTTTAGCTATACCATAGTATGTATCTGTACCAAAATATACATGATTAATTACTCTAAATATATAGTTCGCTATAGGAGGAAAAAAGTCCTTCTTTATTTCAAAAAAAAATCATAACCACCCGTAGAACGGGTGGTTTGCTCTGACCCTATAAGGGTCTTTCTCTAGTGGTTGCCCTCTAAAGAGGGCTTTGAGTAATCTGACAACCACTCTATTATCACTGGCTGCCCCCTACTCGGGGGCTTT
>NZ_SVCB01000047.1 GCF_015058545.1 Veillonella sp. | reverse complement strand
GCCCGGAATCGATAAAATAACGCCTAAAATAGAAACCCAGAATACCATCGGCAATTTTTTAAAGCCAGGCAAATAGGAAAGCACGGCACCGGCAAAAGCGATACCGGCTAATACAAAACAACCTACCAAACTCGGTCCGAAGGCATGCTTGCCGTCTAAAATATTACCGGCCGCTGTAATCACAGCCGCTATAATAACAACAACCAAGAATTGAATTATTTTTTCCTGTAAGGTCATAGTTTTTTCCGTACTCATTAGCGCACCTCCTCAGAATCATGACGTAATACACGGGCACAGAAGCCATATAAGCGTTCCATAATCGGCAACGATACGAATAAACTGAAGTATACGCCCACAACGCTGGTTAATAAGTTGGCGGCGCCCGCCATAGCCATAATTTCACGTTCAAATTCAGGATGTACTGCCACGATAGATCCGGTGGCAGCCGCCATCATACTGGCACTACCGATACCGGCGCCCATAGCGAGGGCTATCGGATGGAACCACCCTAGTTGAGCAATCATGCCGGCCAATACGGAAATCCACATGGCGCCAAATAATGTACCGCAAATGTACATGCCCATTACGCCGCGACCTTCCGGTGAATGGAAGCCGTAGCGGTCAATAATAATCGCCACATTCGCTTCACGGTCAATGGAGTAACAAGCCCCTACCGCTTCACGACGCATCCCCACTAAGAGGGCAATCGGTAAACCGAGAACAATGGTTCCGAAGAAGTGACCTAACTCTTGTAAAATCAAGGCCCAACCGGAGTTCATAATGATATGCAAATTAGGGCCGATGCCGAGACCGATTTTAATCATTAAAATCATAATGGAAATGTTAAGGTAATCCGTAGCCGCTACCATCTGCTCTTCCGTAACTATCTTAAGTTTAGGAATGGAAATAACAAGACCGATTACCAGCGAGTAGAGTAATGGCAAAAAGACAACGATACCGAATTTTTGGATGCCTATCCCCTCCGCCACCAACGTAATCAGCAAACACAGCAGATGAATCTTCCAGTTTTTTAACAACCCCATAATTCCGTCCTCCTCCATTAGATAAAAGTTTATTATAAGATTACATGTCATTATTATAAGCCATAAATCATATTTTGGCTTATATTATTTTGTAATGGTGCTTGATAAATTTGTAATAGCTCTTGATAAATATAAAATTAAAAACAGGCAATAATGTTATGCATTATTGCCTGTTTTAGTTATATATTCATTTTTTTAATGGCCAAAAATCAACGACGGCTATTATCCCACATATTTTCTATGACAATCGGGATTTTATAAAGTCTTTCGTAATTTTTTTATAATTTTTAAAATAATCCTGTACGTTTACCGTAATGCTTGGAATCGCCATTCTGCTTCCAGCCTACCATGTCGCCGATGGACATAACGCGGCGGGTTAAGCAATCCTTACATTTATCCGCATTGTCGTCTACGCAAGGTTTGTTATCGTAGAGTAAGTACTTGGCACGGTGTTCCGGAATCGTAATAATCGGCATTAAAATATTAGCGCCGGCAGCGAGGCCTTTTTCTCGGCCCAATTTATCGAGCGCCTGCAAGGCTGTCGTAGCCGCAATGTTTACGTCTTTTAAGAATAAACGGGTCAACGCAATCATCTTAAGTCCCAGCTGAATACGGCGTTTTTTGCCCGCTTCATCATCAATCCCCATGGCCAATGCTTCCTGACCGAGTGGAGTGTCATGATGAACTACATAGGGTCCCATACCGATCATGTCGATATCCATATCGCGATAGAAGAGAATATCATTCACCAAATCTTCTTCCGTCTGATGAGGAAGGCCGATCATAACTCCGGTGCCCACCTGGAAGCCCACTTTGCGAAGGCTCTTTAAGCAGTTGACACGCGTTTCAAAGGAATGAAGTTCATCATTCGGATGGATTTTCTTGTATAATTCCGGATTACTTGTTTCAATACGAAGCAAGTAACGACTGGCACCGGCTTCCACCATGCGGCGATAACTTTCTTCCGTCTGCTCACCGACGCACATGGTAATGCCCAAGGAGCCGTCGCCGATAGATTTAATTTCACGAATCAAATCTACCACATAATCCACGAAGGCCGCATCACTGCGCTCGCCGGACTGCAAGGTAATGGAACCGTACTCATGGTCGTAGGCCCACTGCGCCATTTTGATAATATCTTCGCGCTTCATATCAAAGCGTTCCGTCTTATCGTTTTCACGACGAATGCCGCAATATTCGCAGTTTTTCACACAGCGATTGGAGAATTCAATCAAACCGCGATAATACGCCATTTTATCTACATATTTTGCCTTAACTTCATAGGCCTTTTTATAAATAGCCTGCAAATCATCTTCGTCGGTGACGCTCATCAAAAAGCGCAACTCATCGACGGTCAAGGTGTCATTGCCGACCAAATCTTTCTTTAGTATATCTTGTACTGTCATTTTTTGAACTGTCATATTCCTCCACTTATTCCGAACGACGATAGGCCCCATCAGTGAATCCGCCGGCTTCACCGTCTTCATTGCGAACGGCGATAGGCCACATTGAGCAAAGCCAAACAGCTTCGCCGCCTTTACTGCGAACGACGATATGCCACGGTAAGTGGCTCCGTAAGCTCTGCCGGTAGGTCCGTATCTTTTACAAAACCATCCAATTCAGCCGGCAAATCGGTCCATTCGGTTAATTCATGAGCAATCATATAATGGGCGAGGCGGCCGCGCATCTGTTTTGACGAGGTGCTGAGCTGCTTCCACACGCCCTGTTTTAATTCTAAAAACTCAACCGTCACCATATGGGGATGAGTCACTAATTTTGAATATTCCTTGGATGCCAAGTTCAAGAGCCAATCTTCCTTTTGAAAATAGGCCGTTACCTTATCGGTCCAGCAATCATAAAGCGATTTGGCGTCTTTAAGGAGATCTTCTGCTACCGACTTACTTACCACGTTTTTGGCAAAAATCCGGTCTACCAAATCGAGCCGATAATCGGTAACCGGGCTTTGCGGCGCTACTACACCATATAAACCGGATAAGATACACACATGGTCATTACCGAAGGCCTGTGCCTTTTCAGACAAATCCTGCCAAGCCAAATTTTTAAAGGCAAGGCCCGAATAGCTGAGTGCGGCAGCCCCTTCCGGCGCCGTTTTATAGTTTTGATAAAACTCGACCAAGTCAGCCGCCATATCTTCTTTAACTTTAAGAGCCTTCATTATGGCCTGTGCCGATAAAGTTTGCATATGGGCCACAATGGCTTCGGTTAAGGCTTTAGCAAAAACAGGTGCTGTAGCCTTCCCCTTCAAGGTTTTCGTTTTACTAGGAGATAGGAGTATTTTCATGTTTACTCATACCTGCCTCTTCATGCATAGCTTCGTCTTCGGCTATTAACTGCGCCTGCAAGTCTTTACTCCAAATCATCATCGGCAAGCCTACAACATACTTAGCTTTCATTTCTTTACACATATGAATGGCTTCATTCAAATATGGCGAACCTTCATCAATACCGTCAGTCAAAATCACAACATGACGATTTTTTAAATCCATGCCGGAATATACCATATGTTCACCATTGTAGAAAATCTCTTCAATGAATAATTTATCATGCATGAATTCGTCCATGCGGTGCAATATAATACGATCTAACAAGGCATTAGCGGGCGTCGAAACAGGTTCCGTAGTAGCAAGGCCTTCCGGCTGCAAACGAATAAATACCGTCTTTTGGTTATGACCCTTGCGGTACTCCAAAAGAGCCTGTTCCAAAGCGCCGTAGAACAAGAATTGTTCTGCCGGATCTAAGATATCACTCAAAAACATATCTATAACGGAGCCTGATTCGGCCGTTTTCAACTGTGCTGACAACTGAACCGCTACATCTTCTACAACTTCTTCATAATCGGAATGTTTAACTTCTGCCATTACGCGATCCTCCTACATCAATACACTAAATCGAAACAGTCAAGCTTCTTTCTAATTCTAACCATATAATTATAGCATTTTTACCTAAAATATTCTATATCCCCTATAGACAATGCCCCATAATATGTTTTTCATTACATTTCGCCAAAAATCAAAAGGACTCCCGCAGAATTTGCGAAAGTCCTTAGTATGACCGATATTGACCGTTACATTGACGCGTCATGCATAAAACGCGGTCAACCTGCGGTAACCAATTAGGCTTCAAATATTAACGATTACGCTTCAAATAAGAGATAAATATTCATCCCCGTCACCACGAGGCCGATAAGCCACAACATAACCGCCGTAGACGGCTTGTTTTTGTATACCCCCATAACCTTGGCCGAACCGGTCAAGTAAAGCTGCAAGAAAATGGTAAACGGCAACTGTAAACTGAGGAACATTTGTGAAACGAGAAGTGCTTTAAACGAGTCTTGAATGAATAAAATAAGAACCAGCGCCGGCACATAGGTAAGTGCGAGCCCGATGCGGCTGTGCAAATCCTTCATATCATAGGATTCACCAAACATCCCCGCAAAAATACTGGCGCCCGCCATACCGGCCGTAGCCGAGGAAGCAAGACCCGCAAAGAGTAAGGCGATGGCAAAAATAACCCCTGCCGATGGCCCGATTAACGGTACCAACAGTTCTTGCGCCTGTTCCAACTCTTCTACCATTACGCCTTCAGCAAAGAAGGTAGCGGCCGCCAGAATAATCATAGCGGAGTTAATGGCCCAGCCAATCCCCATGGAAAGAATGGTATCTAAGAACTCATAACGCAAGCGTTTCTTCATAATTTCCGGATCTTTTTTATTGAACTCGCGGCTCTGAATAATTTCCGAATGAAGGAATAAATTATGAGGCATAATAACGGCCCCTAAAATACTCAAGATAACGAGCATCGATTCATTCGGCAATGTCGGATTTACCCAACCGAGTCCGGATGCTG
>NZ_SVCB01000046.1 GCF_015058545.1 Veillonella sp. | reverse complement strand
CTACCAAAATTAACGCTTCTACGAAGGTCTGAACTACTTCTTCGATGGACGCAATAACGAAGTTCGTATTATCTACGATAACTGTGTATTCAACGCCCGGTGGTAAACTATCTTTTTGTTTTTCCAGAACTTGCTTTACTTGACCGATTGTTTCAATCGCATTCGCATCACTTGTTAAAGATACGGCAAACGCAGCCATTGGACGGCCATCACTCTTGGCATTAAAACCATAGTCTTCCGAGCCAAGCTGAATTGTAGATACATCTTTTAAGCGAAGCAAGTTACCGTTACTGTCGGTTTTAATAACGATATTACCGAATTCCTGAGGCGTAATTAAACGGCCTTGAATGGAAATGTTACGATTAATTTGCTGTGTACTAGGCGTTGGATCAGTACCTAAAGAACCGGCTGCGGCCTGTCTGTTCTGGGCACTGATAGCACTGGTTACCTGAGCAATGGTTACATTATGCTGAGCCATTTTACTTGGATCGAGCCAAACGCGCATAGCAAAGTCAGCACCGAATTCCTGCACACTACCAACACCCTTAATGGATTTAATTTCGTCCATCATGTAGTTGGATGCATAGTTTTTTAAGAATGTCTGGTCATATGTATCAGCATCATTAGATTTCAAAGCAAATACCAAGGACATATCACCGGTAGATTTAGTTGTAATAACACCGACACTTTGTACTTCCGACGGTAAGGAAGCTAAGGCACGCTGTACACGGTTTTGAGTATTTACCGTATCCATATCCGCATCGGTACCCTGATTAAATTGGACTGTCAAAGAGTAACTGCCGCTGTTGCTACTGGTTGATGTCATGTAGTCCATATCTTGAACCCCTACGATTTGGGATTCGATTACGGACGCTACCGTATCACTTACAACGTCTGCAGATGCCCCGACGTAACTAGTCGTTACGTGAACCTGTGGCGGTGTTATCTCCGGATAACGCGCAATCGGCAAGGTTAACATTGACACAAGGCCGACAATCGTAATAATCAAGGACAAAACGATGGCAAAGATAGGTCGGTTAATAAAAAATTTCGACACAGTATCCCCCCTTATTTCGTCTTTTCAATCTGGTCTTTAGTCAACGCCGTAGGGTTAACTGTTACACCGTTACGAATCTTGGTTAAGCCGTCAACAACAACCGTTGCCCCCGGTTTTATACCACTCTTAACAATTGTATAAATACCCTGAGTACCGCTGGTTTCAACCGGAGTCTGAGTAACTTTACCGTTTTCATCAACCGTAAATACGAAGGATTTATCGAGTACATAGGTAATGGCTTTAGTCGGAACTAAGATGGCATCTTTAATAATATCCCCCGGTGATACAACAGACGCATACATATTAGGTAATAACATGTGTTGTGGATTTGGGAAGGAGGCTTTGAACATTAACTGACCGGATGTGCTGTCCAAATTCTTAGCAGCCTGCACCAACGTACCGGTGTACTGATAGATAGAACCGTCAGATAAACGAAGCTGTAACGGTACATTAGCTAAATTCTGACCTTGTTTATTCTTCATGAAGTCAAGATATTCAGCTTCACTCATGGCAAATTCTACATATACAGGATCTACTGTATTAATAGTAACTAACGTAGTGCTGCCGGCCGTTACATAAGCACCTAAATCAACATCATCCATTTCTAAGGTACCGTCAAACGGTGCATAAATAACTGTATCCTGCAAATTATCCTGAGCAATACGAACCGCTGCGTCATTGGCCGCTAAAGCAGCTTTTTGCTGTTCCGTCGTGCTGGCTTGGGTATCCAAAGTCTGACGAGCAATGGCATCTTCATTAGCTAATTGCTGGTAACGCTGCAAATCGCGTTCCGCATTTAAATAGGATGCATTGGACGATGCTGCATTAGCCTGAGCACTGGCTAAATTAGCTTCATACTGACGGGAATCTAAACGGAATAAAGGCTGGCCTTTAACAACCTGTTCGCCGCCATTAACATACTTCTCTACAACGTGACCGGAAACACGCGCATGAATGGCTGTACTATTCTGCGATGTAACGGTACCGTTAAAGGACGTTGCAATCTGTGTATCGGTGGCCACAATTTTATATGTGTTGACTGCAACTGCCTGTTGTTGCGCTTCTTCCTTACCGCAACCGGCAACCACCAGCATCATCGCCACCCCGGCTACAATGCCACCCAATAATCGAAACTTACTCATTCTTATCCTCCTCATTCAAAATACCATGCAATATTATGTTCATAGCCTCTGACAAAAGCTCTTTGCAATCTTCCGGGTTAGCTAGGCTATCGTAAAATACTATGCGTAAAACACCTTTAAACATAAGTATTAATACATCAATATCCACATCTTTAATAACACCTAATCGTTGTTGTTCTTTTAAAAAGTTCCCCAGTAACTCCCAATCTTTTTCAACTGTACGCATTACTTGGTCTACCAAAGATGGCACCGAGGCAAACATAAGACGATAATGATCGCCGCTGATTGTGGCATACAAATCGGATTTCACCGTAAAGTAACGTTTTAGCTTAGTCACCGTATCCAGGCTCTCATCTTCTAATATCTGCTTATGCAAATTATAGAAATCCTGACTTTTATCAAACAAAATGCGTTCAATAATTTCATTCTTAGAATGAAAATTCTCATACAAAGTACGCTTACTAATATTAAGGCGCTTAGCCAAGTCATCCATACGAAATGAAGAGCCGTGTAACTCTATTTCGGCTACAGCCGCATCAAGAATTCGCTGTTTCATTGTCGCCTCCTCCATCAACATACACACTGTGGTTTCTTATACACATAATGAATCACTTCCACAAAACACAAAATACAAAAATAAGCAATTATTACACTATACTGCTCATCACTTATATAAGATATATAAGGATAATCACTACACTATAACAATCACTATAAAATAGTCTTTACCCAGAATCTGACACACTTTTTGAACTCCATAGTAAACACTATATAAAAAATTGATAGGCATTACGCATTACCAACATTTTTATTCTAAAAAAGCCTTCAATTCAACTTCTATAAAACAAATGAAAACCGAACCGAAAACTCTAGTACCATGTTTCAGTTTATCGAAAAAATATAATTTTGTCAATAATTATTATACTATATCTTTCTACTTTTTTCGATATAATAAAAACCCCTTTGTTTTAAGTTATTTTGGTCATAAATGCTACTTTAAAGCGCATTTCTGAATACCTAAAACAAAGAGGTTTTATTAATTAAATATACTTTTCAGGATCAAGTTCACCGGTCATACGATTTCGTAAATCGCGACGAGCTACTTCCATGATCCAAAGCCACCAAAGATGACCGAATAATTCGGACAAGTTTTCATCAAACGGAATTTCAGCCAAAGGTGGAACTAAGCCCATTAAAGGCATTACAATTACATGGGCAAAGATATAGACAAAGAATCCGAATACACAACCTTGCCACATTTTAATGCGCGGCCAATATTCGGCGATTACGCAATACATAATACCAAATACAATGGAGAATAAAACATGCACAATAAATACATCAAGCGGTAACTAAACACCGGAGAATGTATAGGATAAATCAGGCATATGTAACATGTCTAATACTACTTTTGGCGGTGTAACACGCGACATGGCGTCAACCGGCCAGAAAATATCAGGATTACGCGGCGGAAACGGAACTTCCCACCCCCACTTAGCAATGGCACCGATAATGCCGACAATAATACCGATTAAAACAGACAAACCTACACGACGTCTGCTTGGTTCTGTGATGTAGTTAAAACCTACTTTCATCACAAAGCCCCCTTTCTCTTGCAAATACTACTACGTCGTCATTTTATCACAATAATGATTAAAATTCTATAAAAAGTAATCATTATCAATCAAATTAAATCAATTTATTTAAAATATTGTCACGATAAATTGTCATAATTAAAATGCAGTTAAGTTTACGATAATTTTGTCAGATTTTTATACTGCCACTCCATATATAATACCTAGTTTACCAAGATCACTATTAGAAACAAGATTCAGTCCTACTAAGGCGTTTTATTTTGAAGCTGTTTAGACAACAAAAAAAGACGCTCAATTGAGCGTCTTTTAGCTTGGTGCCGGAGGTGGGACTTGAACCCACACGGTGTTACCCGCTTGATTTTGAGTCAAGTGCGTCTGCCATTCCGCCACTCCGGCGCGTTCGGAACAATGACTATTATACGCAAACTTTACAAACCTGTCAACACATTTTTTACAAAAAATTTTCAAAGTCGTAAAAATAAATCGGTAACTTATATCTATTTCTCATAATGTGTAATTTTAATCAATAATTCACTTTACTATTTCCTATATTTCTATATAATAAGAAGTACTTTTGTATCATCAGAAAGGAGATAAAAAATATGATATCAAAGTTGAGTTTTAATGCCTTATGGAAGTACTTAGCCCCAATTGTTGTAGGACTCATTGTATTTGCCATTGGCGCACCGGAAGGCCTATCTTCAGGTGCATGGATTTTTGTAAGTATTTTTGCAGCCTTAGTTGTCGGCCTCATTCTTGAACCAATGCCACCTGCTTTTATCGGTATGATTGCCATCACCTTAGCGGTCCTCTTCCGCGTAGGTATGCCGGTTGTTGAAAAAGCCGGTAAAATCGTCCCAACTACAGCCGGTCAGGCCATTAACTGGGGTCTCAGCGGTTTTTCCAATGCCATCGTATGGTTAATCTTTGCCGCCTTCATGATCGGTATCGGTTACCAAAACAGTGGTCTCGGTCGCCGCATCGCGTTATTCTTAGTTCAAAAATTAGGTAAATCCTCCTTGGGTCTCGGGTATGCCATTGCTATTACCGACCTTATTTTAGCACCATTTATCCCAAGTAATGCAGCCCGTAGCGGTGGTACTATCTACCCTATCGTATCCAGTATTTGCCCAATGTTCGACAGCTATCCGGACAAAAATCCGCGCCGTATCGGCTCCTATTTATGTTGGATCAGCTTAGCAACGACTTGCGTATCCAGTACCTTATTCCTCACCGGCCAGGCACCGAACCCATTGGCGGTTGAACTGGCTGCCAAATCCGGTGTTGCTACCGTTAACTGGACAAGTTGGTTCTTAGCAGTAGCACCGGTAGGTATCATCTTGTTCTTAATCACACCGATTTTGACATACTACCTTTGCCCTCCGGAAGTTAAAGGTTCCCCTGAGATTGCCGAATGGGCCAAAGAAGAATTCCACAAATTAGGTGCCATGAGTGCTTCTGAAATCGCTATGGCGGTTATCTCGCTCATCGCCTTAACGCTTTGGATTGGTTCTTCTACGTTCGGTGTTAACCCAACTACAACGGCTTTAGTCGTTATCATTCTGATGGTTCTCTTTAAAATCATTACCTGGAATGACTTCTTAGCCAATAAACCGGCTTGGAATGTATTAACTTGGTTTGCTACCTTGGTACCAATGGCAGCAGGTCTTAAAAACGTAGGTTTCCTTGATTGGTTGGCAAAATCCGCCGGTACTTACCTCGTAGGTCTCGATGTAACTATGGCGACATTAGGTATGCTCTTTGCCTTCTGTGTACTTCGTTACTTTTTTGCTTCCGGTACAGCCTACGTAACCGCTATGGTTGGCTTATTTGCAACCTTAGCCTTACAAATTCCGGGCGCTGACGCCAGCCAGATTATGATTATCTTACTCTTACCAATGGGTATTATGGGTATCTTAACACCTTACGGCACCGGTCATAGCCCTGTATGGTTCGCCAGCGGTTATGTAAAAGGCCCTGAATTCTGGAAATTGGGTGCCATCTTCGGCATCATCTACCTTGCGGTATTCATCGTAATCGGTATTCCTTGGATTGAATTCATTTTGCCGAAATTAATCTAATTTAGGATTTAAAACTTAGTTTTCATTAAAACCTATAGCTTAAAGGCGATAACGAAATGTGAGTTAAATCACAATCGTTACCGCCTTTTTTAATAAAAAAGCCACTACCATGTAGTGACCCCAAAAAGTTAGACTTTTATTTCCGAGAAGCCTGAATAGGTTTCTCGGAATTTTTTATGCTACTGTATTCTTTAAGCGATACTTTACCGGGCTTAGCCAATTCAACTTCTCTTTTATTCGTTTTTCATTG
>NZ_SVCB01000045.1 GCF_015058545.1 Veillonella sp. | reverse complement strand
GGTACAATAGAATTGTACTTAGTGATAGCACATATGTAAAAGAAGCTATCCGGCAATTTGCTCGTATATATTTTATTTTGTTGCCCGTGGACCGGCGTAGTATTAGTCGGCAATCCAAGGCAGAATTACTTTTATAATTTGGAATACGTGGTGTAAAAGAAAGGAAAGGAAACGACATGTTAGGTACATTTACTTTTGAAAATCCGACTCGAATTCATTTTGGTCAGAACGCATTGGAATCATTGAATCAGGAACTGCCTAAGTTCGGTAAGAATGTTCTGCTTGTATATGGTGGCGGTTCTATTAAGAAATCAGGACTTTACGATCAAGTGGTTGAAATTTTAAAAGCCAACGGCAAGACGATTACTGAGGATGCCGGCGTTATGTCTAATCCTACGGTAGATAAATTATATGAAGGCGTAGAACGAGCTAAAGCAGGCAATGTAGATTTTATCTTGGCTGTAGGCGGCGGCTCCGTTATTGACTATGCGAAAGCTGTGTCGGTATCGATTAATTGTAAAGAAGATCCATGGGAAAAATATTTTGAACGCATGGAGGATGTGGATTGTGAAATCGTACCGGTAGGGACTGTTTTAACAATGGTAGGTACAGGCTCTGAAATGAACGGTGGCTCGGTTATTACGAACCATGCTAAAAAATTGAAAATCGGTCATGTATTCGGCCCTAATGTATTCCCTAAATTCTCTATCCTAGACCCTACTTACACTTACACATTGCCTACGTATCAGATGGTAGTCGGGTTCTTTGACATCATGTCTCACCTACTGGAACAATATTTCTCCGGTACCGATGATAATACATCGGACTATGTAATTGAAGGCTTATTGCGTTCCGTAATTCATAGTGCACGCATTGCCGTGAAGAATCCTAAGGACTATGAAGCACGCAGTAATATTATGTGGACAGCCACTTGGGCACGGAACACATTCACTCATATGGGAAAACCGGGCGACTGGATGGTTCACATGCTTGGTCAGGCGGTAGGTGCCTATACCGATGCTACTCACGGTATGACCTTGTCGGCTGTTTCTATTCCGTACTACAAACATATTTTACAGGATGGTTTGCCTAAGTTTAAACGCTATGCCTTGAATGTATGGAATGTAGATCCAGCCGGTAAAACGGATGAAGAAATTGCATTGGCCGGTTTAGACGCTATGGCCGATTACATGCGTGAAATCGGTGTGGTTATGAACTTAACCGACCTTGGCGCTACACCTGAAATGATTGAAGGTATTGCTGATGCTACGTTTATTCTTAAAGGCGGCTATAAAGTATTGACACGTGATGAAGTAGTTGCCATTTTAAAAGCCAGCTTATAATTTCCGCATATTGAGCCATAGTATTAGGCTGAGTTTATGATATATCGCAAGCTTGAGCGTAGGTTATATCGCATGCTTGAGCGTATGTTATATCGTAAGGAAAGGATACACAGTGATGACGAGACCTTATATTTTTTGCCACATGGAAACCAGTTTAGACGGGAAAATCATGGGGAAATATTTGTGGCGCCCCAATGCCGTCGATGAAGGCGATTCTTTTGACATAGTGCAGCATCAGAAGTATGAGTACCAAGCGCTTATTTTATGCCGTACGACGATTGATGATAATTTTACGTATTATGAAAAACCACAGGTTAATGAAGCGGCACCTGAGGTTCCGGCGGGCGACTTTATTGCTGAAGGCGCTTCTTTGGGGCAGTTCATGATTGCCATTGACAGCAAGGGTAAATTGGCGTGGCCTGACAACACGGCGGAAGATGGCGATATGAAGCCGCATGTGGTGTCCATCTTAACGGAAGCTACGCCGAATAGTTATAAAGATTTTCTTCGCCAAAAAGGCATCAGCTATTTAATCTGCGGCAAGGATTCTGTTGATTTGGCCCTTGCTTGTGAAAAGATTAAAGAGGTTCTTAAGGTTGAAAAAATGATGCTCGGCGGCGGAGCCGTGCTTAACTGGAGCTTCCTCCAAGCCGGCCTTGTTGACGAAGTGAGTCAGGTTATTGCACCGGCTGCAGATGGCAGTACGTCAACGCAAACTCTTTTCATGGCTAAGCCGGGTATCACCAAAGATCAGCCGATAATTTTCAAGCCGTTGAGCGTTGAAATCATGGAAGATGATGCGGTTTGGATTCGTTGGCAGGTTGGTGAAAAAGTTGATTTCGACTTTGACAACGACCCAACCTATAAAGAAGTAATGGGCATGATTGAGGCTCATAAATAAGGGCCGGCTCAAGTAGATAGTCAAAGCTAAAAACTAAAGCTTTAGAATCTTAAAATTTTTAAAATATATAACTAAAACCCCTGTTCATCAGCAAATGCCGGTGAGCAGGGGTTTTGTGTTTATGCTTTAGTTATTAGTGGGGTACCACGTTTTATTAATACCAACGCGTCATTGGTAAATCATTGTTGATGCCTTTAGTAGCTAGAATCTGATGTAAGTCCATCATGCCGTTGGCAAAAGCAGCGGCACAGCCGTTAAGGTATAAATCCCACATGCGGATGAAGCGTTCGTCGAATTTTGGGCGAATGGTTGGGAGCTGGGCACGGAAGTTTTTATCCCATTCCAATAAGGTTTTATTGTAGTGCATGCGGAGGTTTTCTACGTCTAAGATGTGGAATTTATCATCCGTCATATCGGAAATCATTTCACGCAGGCTTGGCAGCATACCGCCCGGGAAGATGTATTTGCTCATCCATGCGTCGCCCGGTTTTTCATCCATACCGCTGATGAAATGGAGAAGAAAAACACCACCGTCAACGAGGACGGAGTCTACGCAGTCGTTGAATAATTGATAGTTTTCACGGCCCACATGTTCAACCATGCCGACGCTCACAACGCGGTCGAATTCTAAGTCCGATTTTGGTAAATCGCGGTAGTCCATGAGCTTCACTTCGAGATAGTCTTCCAAGTGGTTTTCCTTGATGCGTTCCTGGAATTTTTCATACTGTTCATGGCTGAGCGTAATGCCGGTGCCCTTGATTTTGTATTTTTTAGCCGCTTCGAGGAGTAAATAACCCCAACCACAGCCGATATCTAAGAGGCGCATGCCTTCTTTTAAATACAGTTTGTCCAAAATGCGATGGATTTTATTCATCTGTGCTTCGTAAAGAGTCGTATTCTCATCTTCGAAGTAAGCGCAAGAGTACTGCATGGTTTCATCGAGCCAAAGGGAATAGAAATCGTTGCCGATATCGTAGTGGCTCTGCACTTCTTCCGCTTGGTGTTTCTTGGTAAGCGGATTGTGGGTTAGTTTTGTGAGTACGTCGCCGGCCGTGGAAAACTGATCCATCTGGCCGAGGAAGTGGTTCAGTGCGAAGTATAAATCGCCTTCAATTTCTAAATTGCCGTCCATGTATGCTTCGCCGAGAGCGATAGATGTACTCGTCATGAGCTTGGTTGCGGGAATGGGTTCTTTCATATCTACTGTAAAAAGAGGTTCCCCTTCGCCAATTATATATTCATTATCTTTAAATTTTACTTTAAAAGGATTGGCATCAAATCGTTTTAAGAAACTAATCATTGCCTTTTCCTCTATTTTTTCACCTAAATTGCCTAACATTTCAAGGTACCTCCTTATTAAAATTTTGACTAGCTTCTCTTTATATACTAAAACTTTAGATGTGAAAAGTCAAACAATTTGGCGGTTGTAATATGTAATAATAGATATAGAAAATATAAATAGATGAAAATATTTTTATTGTGTTATTATAAAGAATAATTAATAATGCCCCTACCTGAAATCGCGAGGATTACAGGCAAGGGCATTTTAGTAATTGAGAGTTCCTATCTACTACATAGTGTCTAATGAAATAAGTTTATTAGTTTTTAAATATAATGAGTGAATAGAAGTATTAAATTTCACGCATCGTTAAGGTCGACAATTTGCCGGTGCCGACCTTATCGCAAGTGTAAAAGGAGGCGTGAAGGGTTGCTGTTAATTTGAAGTGATTACGTTAGGATACTGATCTTACATTGCTGATTGTGACTATGTTGAACTATTTAGCTATTTGGTCCAAAGCTTGGGCTAAATCGGCAATGATGTCGTCCGCATCTTCAAGACCAACGGATAAGCGCACGAGGCCTTCGCTGATGTTGGCAGCGGCCAATTCTTCTTTGGTGTACGTGGAGTGCGTCATGGACGCTGCATGCTCGATAAGCGTTTCAGCATCGCCTAAAGAAACGGCTAAGCGGCAAAGTTTTACGCTGTTCATAACAACTGCTCCTTCTTTGACACCGCCTTTTAATTCGAAGGATACCATACCGCCCGGCAAGGCCATTTGCTTTTTAGCCAATTCATATTGTGGGAAGCTGGTGAGGCCCGGATAGTTTACGGATTTAACAGCCGGATGCGTTTCGAGGAATTGAGCGACTTTCATGGCATTGGCGCAATGACGTTCCATGCGGATGGCCAACGTTTTAAGGCCGCGCGCTACGAGGAAGGCGTCGAATGGGCTGAGTACCGCACCGGTCATGTCTTTGATGCCGTATAAGCAAACTTGCGTTAAGAAGTCGGTAGAGCCGCAAACGAAACCGGCAATGACGTCACCGTGACCATTTAAGTACTTGGTGGCGGAATGTACAACTACATCGGCGCCCAAGGATAACGGCTTCTGGATGTAAGGCGTGCAGAAGGTATTATCTACCACAACGAGGCAGTCTGTCTGGGCATGACTGAGGTCGGCAATGGCTTTAATGTCAATGATTTTAAGCGTCGGGTTAGCCGGCGTTTCTAAATAGACCACTTTTGTATTTGGTTTGAATGCTTTTTTCACAGCGTCTAAATCGGCCATGTCAACGAACGTCACGTCTACGCCCATGCGGGTTAAACCGTGGTTGAGGAGGGCGAAGGTGCAGCCGTATAAAGTGTCACAAGCGATAACATGATCGCCCGCTTTAAGGGCCGTCCACAAAGTGGCAGAGATAGCGCCCATGCCGGAGGCGGTGGACATACAAGCTTCGGCCCCTTCTAAAAGGGCTAATTTTTCTTCCAACTGCGTGTTGGTCGGATTGCCTAAGCGGGAGTAGATATAACCGCCTTCTTCGAGGGCAAAGCGACGACCACCCTGTTCGGCAGAGTCGAATACGAATGTAGATGATTGATAAATCGGAGCGGTTAAGGCACCGAATGTATTAGGCGCCGTACCGCCGTGAATTGCTTTAGTAGAGAATCCCTTGTTTTTTAAATCTTCCATGTTGTATACCTCCTAAACGTGTCTTTTCAAAACGGACTTGTTATTGGGAACACCGTTTATTTTGAGGTCAGTGTAACACGGAAAATTAATGCTGTATAATATCCCTTGGACTGCATTTACCATGCATTAAAACTATATCTAAATAAATTGATATATGACGGATAAATATAGCCACCGGCATAGGCCGATGGCTCTTTGGCATAAGAAATCTGTGTTATTGTTACGGCGTAGGCGATGGGCGAATCATTCAGGCCTCGTTTTTTATCAGGGAAAAAGCGGGATGGCTTAAGGAATCGATGGAATCTTCCAAGAGTTCCACATATTCCGTCATGGCCGGTGTCATAGGGGTATTGCGAAGTTTTATCCAGCCGATGTTGATGAGGTCTAAAGCACCTTCCAGAGGAATGGATAGGATGCGATCCTTGGTGATGTCCGGCAACAAACAGCCACAGCCGATGGTAAAGGCGTCGGTACAGGCCAAGAGGCGTAAAATGGTGGAACGGTCCGACACGACGAGTGAGCGATTGTCCTGAAGACCGCGGACACTCACTTCTTCGGCGTATTGATAGGAGTCATTGCCCTGATAGTATTTGATATACGGATAGTCTTGTAAATCTTCGACAGTAAGTGATTGGGCATCTTTTAAGGGGTGTTTGTGACCGAGGTAAACGCATGGCGGGAACTGGCGGAGCGGTGTAAACTCGATGCCCTTTTGGGCAAAGAGACGCTTCATAAATTTGTTATTGCTCCGCGACATGTAGAGGATGCCCAGCTGACTTTTACCGAGGAGCACATTGTCGATGACTTTGGATGTGCGACATTCGTTGAATACGATGGTGTAGTCCGGTGTTTTTTTCAAACGTTTCACAAAATTGGTGAGCGCATCGATGGAGAACATGTAGTGCTGCGCCGAGATGGTGAGGGTCAGGCGATTGTTGATGCTATCTTGATTGAAGTAATTGTTGAGACCGTTGACCTGTTCTAAAATGCGATGGGCGTAGTCTAAAAACTCAAGGCCTTCAACGGTGAAGGAAACACCGTGGCGCGTGCGTTCCAAGATTGTAATATCGAATTCTTTTTCCAAATCCTTGATGGACTTCGAGAGGCTCGGCTGGGCGATAAAAAGACGCTGCGCCGCGACAGTAATGGATTGGCATTTGGATATTTCGACTAAGTAACGCAATTGTTGTAAGGTCATAAGGACGCCTCCTAAGTGACATAGCTTTAAACTATAGTAACAGCACTTAATTAAGTATTTCACAGCGTATTTTTAACATGTTATGCTGAACCTATATTAAGTATCGTTAGACGTAGCGGTACGTCCCTCACGGATAGTTAACTATAACAGGTATAAAAACTACGGGATTATGGAGATATAAGACTTTTATTAAGGTATATTACTAGGTTGATAAATAAATTGAATTATATGACGTTTTTATTGTAACAGGGAATGCAAAAAAAAGTCATGCTTTATAAGAATATATACTATGAGAAATTGTACTTATATGTCATAATGTATAATTAGAGGAGGTTTTCATGAACAAGGAAATTCAAGTTGAGGCGACGCTTACGGCTGTCGGCGAACCGGTTGCTATAGGGATGAGCAAAGCGGCCAGAGCCGGCATGAGCGACGCTGAGTGGCGTGAAGCCACCCGTTTTGACAGTACTGACTGGGGTTGGATTATCATGAGTATCGGCATGGCTATTGGCGCAGGTATCGTGTTCTTGCCCGTTCAAGTCGGTATTGTAGGGGTGTGGGTGTACTTGTTGGCAGCGGCCGTGGGGTATCCGGCGCTCTATCTGTTCCAGCGCTTATTCGTTAATACCTTGGCGGTATCGCCGGAATGTACGGATTATCCATCCGTTATTTCCCATTATTTAGGGAAAAACTGGGGTATTTTCTTAGGGGCGATTTATTTCGTTATGATTGTCATCAGTATCTTCGTGTATTCCACGGCAATTACCAATGACAGTGCGTCTTTCTTATACTCCTTCAACGTAACGGACACGATTCTGTCGAGTAATCCGTTCTACGGGTTGGGTGTTATTTGTTTATTGGTGGCCATTGCGGCTCAAGGGGAGAAGATTCTTTTCAAAGTATCCACCGGGCTGGTACTTACTAAGTTATTGGCTATTGTTGCTTTAGGCCTCATCATGGTGAGCCATTGGAATTTGGCGAATATTCCGGCTGTACCAAGCTTATCGGAAGCGCTCTACAAAGCATTTACCATGTTGCCGTTGACGCTTACGTCAATCTTGTTTATTCAGACATTGAGTCCTATGGTAATTTCGTACCGCTCCCACAATAAATCGGTGGCGGTGGCATGGCACAAATCCTTGCGAGCCATGAATATATCGTTCGGCGTTCTTTTCGTGACCATCTTTTTCTTTGCCATTTCCTTTAATTTGGCCATGAGTCATGAGCAAGCCGTTATGGCGGCCAGTCAAAATATTTCCGCCTTGGCTATTGCAGCGAGTGAAATGGACGGCGATACGGTGAGAATTTTAAGCTTATTGCTTAATATTTTCTCGATTATGACAGCCTTCTTCGGCGTATTCCTGGCATTCAAAGAATCGTGTCAGGGAATTGCTATTAATTTGTTAAAACGCGTGTATGACGAAGATCGTATTAATCGTAAAGCGATTGCGTGGGGCACCTTGGTGTTCGGCGTGTTGGTCGCTTGGGGTGCTATTATTTTGAACATCCCGGTACTTCGTCTTTTGACTTGGATGGGACCGATTATGGGTATTATCGGCTGCTTTATCCCCATCTATTTGGTGTATAAACTGGACTTTTTGGCTCGCTTCAGAAGCCCGAGCCTCATGTTTATTATAGCCGCCGGCATCTTGCTCAGTATTTCGCCGTTTTTCTAAAAAAATTACTGAGCGAATCATAGGCGCCGGTGCGTTCTTGACGTTTATCAGTCATTAATGTGTAACAATTATTAGCAATTAAGTCGTTAAAATTAAAAATCAAAGCAGTAAATGTAGTAAAGACAGTAATTTGCAGGACCGAATCAAGAGAGAGCTTTTGTTTAGCGTGAAATCAGTTTCCAACAGCGATAACTGCATTCAATGAAATGCAGACGCAAATATATAAGTATATACCGGGAGGCTTTACTATGCGTAAAATGAAGACTATGGACGGCAACCAAGCCGCCGCACACATTTCGTACGGGTTCACCGAGGTGGCTGCGATTTATCCGATTACTCCGTCATCACCGATGCCGGAACATGTGGATGAATGGGCGGCCAACGGGCGTAAAAATGTGTTCGGACACACTGTTAAGGTAGTAGAAATGCAATCGGAGGCCGGCGCCGCCGGTGCCGTTCACGGTTCGTTACAGGCAGGTGCTTTGACGACTACGTTTACGTCAGCACAAGGCTTGCTCTTGATGATTCCTAATTTATATAAAGTAGCCGGGGAACTGTTACCGGCTGTATTCCAAGTGGCGTCGCGCGCGTTGGCAACTCATGCGTTGTCGATTTTTGGCGACCACCAAGACGTAATGGCTTGTCGCGCCACGGGCTGTGCCATGCTGGCCGAATCGTCCGTGCAGGAAGTTATGGATTTGAGCGCCGTTGCTCATTTGGCAGCTATTAAAGGCCGTATGCCGTTTATTAACTTCTTTGACGGCTTCAGAACGTCTCATGAAATTCAAAAAATCGAAGTCCTCGACTATGATGAATTGGCACCGTTACTCGATCGGGATGCCCTCAAAGCATTCCGCAAACGGGCGCTCACGCCGGATGCACCGGTGACGCGCGGCACGGCGGAAAATCCGGATGTGTACTTCACCCATCGTGAAGCATCCAATCCGTTCTATTTGGATATTCCGGGCATTGTTGAAGAATATATGGCTGAAATCAGCAAACTCACGGGCCGCAAATATCATTTGTTCAACTATGAAGGCGCTCCTGATGCTACGGACGTTGTAGTTGTAATGGGCGCGGGTGCTCAGGTAGCGAATGAAACGGTGGAATACTTATTGGCTAAGGGCCGCAAAGTAGGTGCCATCAATGTGCATCTTTTCAGACCGTTTGCTATGGACCGCTTCGTTGAAGCCTTGCCTAAGACGGTTAAACGCATTGCCGTACTTGACCGCACGAAAGAACCGGGTTCCATGGGCGAACCTTTATTCCTCGATGTGCAGGCTGCCATTGCGCGTGCAAAACTCGACATCAACGTTATCGGCGGTCGTTACGGCCTCGGTTCCCGCGATGTGATTCCGGCTGACATTGTAGCTGCCTTTGATAATTTGGCAGCCGCTGATCCAAAACCTGAATTCACCATCGGCATCGTCGATGATGTAACCGGTTTATCTTTGCCGCGTCCGGACAATGTTTGGATCGATGCCTCCCATATTACGGCTTGTAAATTCTGGGGCTTTGGTTCCGACGGTACGGTAGGCGCCAATAAAACGGCTATCAAGATTATCGGTGACCATACGGATATGTATGCGCAGGCCTATTTTGACTATGATTCTAAAAAATCCGGCGGCGTGACTATGTCACATTTGCGTTTTGGCAAAAAGCCGATTAATAAACCATACTTGGTGACCAGACCTACATTCGTAGCCTGCCATCGCCAAGCTTATGTAAATGAATACGATATTTTACAAGGCATCGAAGAAGGGGGCACCTTCTTATTGAACTGCACTTGGACGCCGGCAGAACTTTCTGAAAAATTACCGGCTGCCATGAAGCGGACCATTGCCAATAAAAAACTTAAATTCTACATCATTAATGCGGCACAGATTGCGCAAGACATCGGTCTTGGCGGACGCATTAACATGATTTGTCAGTCCGCGTTCTTCAAATTGGCCAACATCATTCCGATTGAAGACGCTGTACAGTACCTCAAAGATTCCATCGTGGCTACTTATGGCAAAAAAGGTCAAGCCATTATCGACATGAACATGATGGCTGTCGACAAAGGGGTTAATGCCATTGTACCGGTAACGGTACCGGCTGATTGGGCCGATGCGGTGGATGCGCCGGCTATTGAAACGCAGGACATTCCTGATTATGTAAAAGATGTTTGCCGTCCTATTAATGCGCAAAAAGGTTACGACCTACCGGTTAGCGCTTTCATGGGCCATGAAGACGGTACGTTACCGGCTGGTACAGCAGCTTATGAAAAACGCGGTGTTGCTTTATTCGTACCGCATTGGCACAAAGAAAACTGTATCCAATGTAATCAGTGTGCCTTCGTTTGTCCGCATGCCACGATTCGTCCGGTATTGGCTACGGCTGAAGAAGTGGCAGAAGCTCCTGAAGGTTTTGAAACGATTCCGGCTATGGGCGCCGGCGACTTGCAGTTCCGCATCTCCGTATCGCCACTCGATTGCTTAGGTTGCGGCAATTGCGTACAGATTTGTCCGTCGCCTAAGGGTAAAGCGATTACCATGACGCCGATTGATGAAGAATTACAATTGGCTGACGCTTGGAACTATGGTGTTAACTTACCTACCAAGGCTAACCCAATGAAGAAAGAAACGGTTAAAGGCAGCCAATTCGAAGTGCCACTCCTCGAATTCTCCGGTGCTTGTGCCGGTTGTGGTGAAACACCGTATGCGCGCCTTGTTACCCAACTTTTCGGTGACCGTATGATGATTGCCAATGCAGCCGGTTGCTCCTCTATCTGGGGCGGATCCATGCCGACATCTTCCTACACGGTTAATCAGGCCGGCCAAGGTCCGACTTGGGCTAACTCCCTCTTCGAAGACAATGCGGAATTCGGTTACGGTATGCGCGTAGGCACGACGAAGATTCGTGAACAAATCGCTGAATATGCGGCAACGGCCATCAATGAATGTGATGATTCTCAGGCAGAATTGAAAGATGCTCTTACTGATTGGGTAGAACATCGTGAACAGGGCGCCGGTACTCGTGAACGGTCTGCTCGTTTGGTAGCCCTTCTTGAAGCGGTGACTGAACCGACTAAAGCTATGACGGCTATTTTAGAAGAAAAACAATACCTGGCCAAACGTTCGCAGTGGATTTTCGGCGGC
>NZ_SVCB01000044.1 GCF_015058545.1 Veillonella sp. | reverse complement strand
CGCAAATTTTCGATCGTCAATTGGTCGATAAGGTAATGGCTTTAGGTTTGCCACAAATTGCGTGGCCTAAAGAATACGGCGGCTTAGGTGAAGATTATGTCAGCTACATAGTGGCTCTTAAGGAGCTTGCTAAATTTGATGATGGCCTCGCTATTACCTTGTCCGTTTGCATGGGGTTATGCTGTGAACCGTTGGCTCGCTACGGCACCGATGAACAAAAAGAAAAGTTTTTAAAGCCTTTAGTAGCCGGTGAAATTTTGGGAGCTTTTGCGCTGACTGAAAAAGAAGCGGGCACCGATGCATCGGGCGTACAGACCATGGCAGTCAAAGACGGCGATGTTTATGTATTGAATGGTGAAAAAACATATATTACCAACTCCGGTGAAGCCGGTATGTACATCGTGTTTGCCAAAACTGAGGCGGAAGCTGGGGCGAAAGGGATTTCCGCGTTTATCGTAACGCCGGATATGGCAGGTTTTACTGTAGAAAAACGAGATCCTATGATGGGACTTCACACATCCACTTGCTCCGGGCTTACTTTTAAAGATGTAAAAGTGCCGACTGCTAATTTATTGGGCAAGGAAGGTGAAGGTTATCGCATTGCTATGTATGCTCTCGACAGCAGTCGTATCGGCGTAGCTGCGCAAGCAACGGGCCTTGCGGAAGCTGCCTTACATCATGCCATTGTGTATACGAAGGAACGTGTTCAGTTTGGCAAACCGCTCAGCAAATTCCAGAATACACAATTCAAATTGGCTGATATGGCGATTAAAGTGGAAGCTGCTAATTTGATGCTTCATAATGCGGCTGAAGATAAAGCGGAAGGCAGACCGTATACAATTTCGGCTTCTATGGCTAAAAAGTTCTGCAGTGATATTGCTATGGAAGTAACTACTGCTGCTGTACAGCTTTTCGGCGGTTACGGTTTCTCTGAAGATTATCCGGTTGCCCGTTTAATGCGTAATGCTAAGGTTACGCAGATTTATGAAGGCACCAATGAAGCACAGTTGATGGTTGTGGGTGGCTCGTTGTTGCGATAAGCGTTTGATTGGTTGCAATGAAGAGAAGAAAAGAAAATATGTTTCGTATAACACAAAACCGAGCGGATAAATCTGCTCGGTTTTTCGATAGGTTATGTGATTATTTATTGATACTTAGGTTTATAGGACAAAATGTGTTGGTTTTAGAGACGATGAACACAGATAATTACTGCACGTATTGCCTCTTTAAAATTTTATTTTAATAAGCCAATTTCTCTGAAGAATCCTTCGTAAGCGGCCGCTTTTTTTGCCAGGCTCAACGGATAAGCTCGTGAAGTAGACGGTAAGCGTGTTAAGGTTACGGTGCGTGTGCCGAAGGTGACAGTAATAGTTTCGCCGGTTTTAGGTAGCTTTGTTTTTTCGGGCAATAAACTGAGTAAAACTTCTGTCGCTTTGCCGCCGGTTGTTCCGATATGTTTACAATCTGGTAGTTTGGCTAAGACTTCTTCAATGGGTACGGGTTTTACTACTTTTAAAAAGGCATCCGATGCGTTGCCGTGCTCGCGAATGGCTTGCCATACGGTAGGGCAGGAGGCGATACCTCTTTCGGATAAAAATGCTTTAATTTTATCCGCATCAAAGGCTTTTTCTTCGCCTTTGCGGAAATGGCCCGGGTCATTAAAGAAAATCATGCCGTATACGCGCCACATATCGTTTTGAAAGTTAGGATAGTGGAATTGCATGGCTCGCTTGTCGGCGGCCGGTGGGAATGTGCCCATCATCATGACCGTGGCATTAGCCGGCAATAGGGGCGGGAAAGGCATACTTTCTACAACCGGAGCTGTGCCGGTTGCTAGAGTGTCAGTAGCTGTATTTTTATTTAAGGTTTGATTAGTTTTTTTAGTTGGCATAATAAAACAACTCCTTTTATGACTGTCTATCATTTAGTATAGCACAGCCTATAGAAGGAGTAGTTGCATTTAACACATTATTTTTTACTTGTACTGTTTGACTGAGTCGTTGGTTGAGCGTTTAATTTATCGACAATCCATTGTATCATGGTTTTGTTGACTAGTTGACCTTGGTTACCATGAGGTGCTTCGGAGTTGGAAATGAAGAGATTTTCCACGCCGTTGGCAGTTAGGGCGTCACGCAAGCGATGACTTTGGGCAATCGGTACGAGTGTATCCCGGCCGCCGTGAGCAATGAACATAGGCGGTGTTTGCGGTGTTACCTGGTGAACCGGGCTGCCTTGAATAGCCAATTCAACGTATGGCCAATACGGAGATTGGCGGTCGTTGGCTTGATAGAGCTGACGCAAGAGGGCGACTCCTTGATCATCTTTATTAAAACCGAGTAATACGGATTCCATGGCGCGCGGTGAGTCGTGAATTTCCGCAGCATCTTCCGGCGATTGTAAGGCCGTGCTCATTTCCGGTGCCATAGTCAATAAATCAGTTGGTCCGTAGTAGTCGATAACGGCTGATACGGCACTGGAGTACGCTGTGTTACCGCCGACAGTTCCTTCGTAGGAAGGATTGTTATTGGTGGTGCCCAATAAGGCGGCCAAGTGAGCACCGGCAGACGTGCCGCTGACGGCAATGCGATTAGGGTCAATGCCATATTCATCGGCATGAGCTCGGATGAAGCGAATGGCCCCTTTTACATCATAAATTTGAGCGGGATAGTACGCTTCGCTATTTAGGCGATAATCGATGGATACGAGGGTAATACCGTGACGCACTACTTCTTTAAACACTTCTAAGGATGAGCGGTTGTCGGAGCTCATGAGGTCGTTTTGTGCATTGGCATTCTCGTTGTCCGCCGGCCGTGGACCTAATACCCGCATGAAATTCGGTTGGGCAGCTGTATTGGCAATTGCGTCATTATTAGGGGCCGTGCCGGGGTCGGCATAGGTTCCCATAGACCAACCGCCGCCGTGAATATATACCAATACCGGAGTCGGCTCGGTCACGTTTTGCGGTTTGTAAATGTTGAGGCGCAAGTCTTTTGTTTTATTATCAAAAATAGGCACGTTGGCTACCAATACATCTTGGTAGGTAGGGGCAATAAATTCATTGTTTATTTCATTATTTGTTGTCATAGAAGGTACCGTGTTTATTCCAATGTTGTTAGCGGCCTTATTCTGCCCTAAAGGGGTCAATAGAATGCTCGTTGTCAGTAATGAAACAGCGAGGAAGGCCTTTGCATGTAATTTCATAGTATCACCTTTTTAGAGAGTTAAATAGTATTTAATGTAAATGACAGATAAAATCTTGGATAGATTTATATTAAATAAATTTGTGCAGGCTGTATTTTAAATAAACTTGCCTTTTATTTTTTTATACGTTTATAGTCTTTGTCAAAATAACGACCTTCGCGAATATCGTCGGTCATACCTTCAAAAGGGGCTTCGGCAATAACGTCTTCGTTATTTTGACCGGCTTTGCCTATGTAGGTGATGGTGGCAAACTCAGGGACTAACAATTTAGGATAGGTTTCGTATTTTTCACGGGACTCGTGCATTAAATCTAAGTGTTCATTCTGATAGCAAACGGTGATTTCCGGATGATCTTCTACCCATTTAGGGAAGAAGATGGTGCCGTGCATTTTCTTTTCATTCGGCATAAAATCGAGAGCCACGTCGGTGCCGGTAGGTTCGGTCCAGGTGATTTTAAAAACACCGTCCGTTAATTTAACGATATTAGCTGCTTGGTCGGTTACCCAGCGACCGGCTACCATGCCGCCATGAATACGATAATCTACAGTGTGGTCGTTTTTGGCATACCATTCGTATTCCCAGCCGTTATCATAGGTGTAAATAAAATGAGTGCCTAAAAAGTCGTCTAATTCTTTGAATTCCATAGTAAAATCCTCCAATTTTTAATTATTATTTAGTGAGTAGTGGGGTATTTAAACATTAAAATAATAACATGTAAATAAATACATGTTTATTTACACTTAGTATGTTATACTTAATACTATAAAAAGTCAAGAATTTGTTGTGACCCTTAGGTAATGGTCCTAAAAGAAAGATTGAAAGAGGTGAGTAGTTATGGCTCAAAAGAACACATTGCGCTATGTAATTTTAGGTTTATTATCTAAAGAAGCCATGGCAGGCTATGATATAAAAAAGGCCTTTGAAGGCGAAATCGGTGATTTTTGGTATTCTAATCACAGTCAAATATACCCTGAACTTAATCGCATGGAGCAGGAAGGATTTATTGCCGGTCATGAAGAGCTTGTTGGCAGTAAGTTGACTAAGAAGAAGTACACTGTTACTGAATCCGGCAAAGCTATATTCAGTGAATGGCTGCGGGAATCGTTGAATTCGTTGCCACCTACACGGGACGAATTTGCCATGAAAGTGTATTTTATGGATTCGGCGGATAATCCCTTATTGGCGGATTTATTTGATGAGGAAATACTTAGGCATGAAGAAAAATTAGCCTATTTAGAATCTCGTTGGCAAGCTTTATTCGGTGAGGAAGAAGCGCAACACTATCACTTTGGCCATGCTTTAATTTTGGAGCGGGCTATTTGCCGTGAAAAGGATCATTTGACCTGGTTGCGTGGGGCGTATAAGAGCTTACCCGTTAAAAAATAGGCCTATAACCCAAAAGTAAAATAAGGAGATTACAATCCATAACGGTTGCAATCTCCTTATTTTTTAATAGATTTTTAAGTTAATACTATTTTAAGCCTGTTTTTCAATAAATTGAGCGATAGCATTCATTAAGTCGCTTTGGCTCATACCGGAACGGTCGGCCGCTTTGGCGATGGTTGCTTTTTTCGCCATAATTTTGCCAAAGGCGGTGTTAAGCATGGCAAAATTGCTGTTAATCGTCGGCATGTGCTGACGAAGGCCCGGAACCTGGTCGAAGAGGTCGAAAAGACGAGTATTACCGGTGATGGTAATGCCTTTTACCGTAATTTCAGAACCGTTAGCCGCTGAAGTTTCACTGTTTTGAACATCGGCAGCAGAACTTGTATCGGCAGTGTTGCTGTCTGTAGCCGTTGTAGTGGCGTTGTCTGTAGCAGCAGTCTCGGCTTCCGCTTTATTCCCGTGAACTTCGTCATCCCAAGTCAAGAGCGTGCGGGAACCTTCAAGGCTGCGAATACGGGTGCAATCTTGCATCATTTCGAGGACGCCTTTGAAGTTGCCTTGTTCGTCGCGTACGGCTGTGTAGAGGATGTAGATGAAAGCTTCCGGTTTATTGATCCAGAATTCCGCTTTGTCCTGTTCGCCGGAGCGGAATTTTTCAATAATTTCTTCAACTAAATGAACGCTTTTTGCGGGATGGCAGTTGCGCACTTCGCGGCCGATAACATTAGCGCTGCGCGGGAAGATACGGTGTTTCGTATCGCTGTAGAATTTAACCAGTTCGTTTTCATCCACATAGGAAAGGTCAACGGGCATGTGTTTGAAGAGGAGGTTAATGCGTTCGAGGGATAATTTACCGGTGGCCACATCCAGTTCCGTTTCAGGGGATGGGGTAGCGGCTACATTGTATTTGCCGAGTAAAGCGGCGAGCTCCGACATGAAATTCTGCTCGCCGGCCGGGGACGTTAAATCCGTAGCGGTACCGTTAGAGTTGCTCGAACTGCCGGTTGCATTGCCGTAGAACGGAGGTGGTGTAATGAGGGCAAAACCGATTTCGTGGTCGCCGCGACTCATGTGGCTGAATTCGTCATCTTTTACCAGTTTATACGCTGTCGGCAAGAGTACTTCCTGTTCTTTGTCGGCCAAATCGCGGAACGCGTCGGTCATTTTAGGTTGGAGCTCTAAGAATTTTTCTGTTTCATCCGCTTGTAAGAGGCGGCGGCTTTCGCTGATTAAATCACGTACTTTGTCGTCGAAAGTCCACATGATTTTAGTAGGGCGGTCGAAACCGTATTTTTCGAGGGCCGGATATAATTGATTCTGTTTGCGGGATAAATGGCGGGACCACTCAGATAATTTATCATAAATACCGAGCCATGGATTTTTAATAAAATGAGGTGCCTTTAATAAGGCATCTACTTCATCCATAACGGCGAGGCCTGCTTGAATTTCTTGCATATACACCCAGAGCGGATGGTTTTCAGGATAGGTATTTTCGGCACGAATAAGGATGCCGTCGAATAATTCGAGAAGTTCATCCATGCGGTGAGTGATTTCTTCGTCCGTATAAGAACCTTTTAATTGTTGTTCGCCGTAGGCGAATTCATCCGGTGTGCAGGTGCCGATATGATCTTTTAAGAGGGCGCGGGCTTCTTTTAAGCTTAACTGACCGCTTAAATAGCTGTCTTTGATTTCAATCATTTTTTCGAGGCGTTGGCTGTTGTTTAAGCCTAAGGCTGTTTTCATAGATGTCATAGTTCTTCTCCTTTTTTCGGTTGCGTATTACTGCTATTAATAGTTAAAATATATATAGGGATACTTTGTTGTAATATATGGTCCCAACGGTTGAGTTATGATCATGTTTTTATTATAATGAAGTTGAAAATAGTTTTCAGTAGCTGAGGCTACATAATCGCCGTATTTTTGTTAAATTGTTAGGGCTCATAAATTTTACTTGCATAAATGGCCATTGTGACATATAATTGTAACGAAGTATTATTACTTGGTCATAAAAGGTGGTACCATGAGTCGGATAAAAAAACAAGAGCGACAACAGTTATTGCAACAAAAACTGAATACTACGCCCTTCGTTACTGACGAAGAGTTGGCCATCTATTTTAATGTCAGTGTGCCGACGATTCGTTTGGATCGATTGGAGTTAGGCATTCCTGAATTGCGGGAACGCATTAAATCCAGAGTAGACGGACTGACGCCAAGTGGCAATAATCACAGCCACATTGAAGTGGTGGGCGAGCTCATAGACCTCACCGCCGGTGAACAAGGTCTGAGTATATTGCGGACAACGGATGATATGACCGATTCCAGCGGCTATGTGGAGCCTCAGTATTTATATGCGCAGGCCGATTCATTAGCCAAGGCTGTGTTGGGCATCCCTGCTTCATTAGCCGGTGTCGGCAACATTAAGTATAAGAATCCTGTTAAAGCAGATTGTAATTTGGTGGCCAAAGCCTCGGTCATGCGACAACGAGGCGAGAAGTATTTTATTTGGGTCACAATCAAAGATAAAGTTAAGGAAGTCTTTCGGGCGAAATTCATAATGGAGCCCATTCAGAATAGGGTGTAAAATATGAAAATTGCATTAGATGCTATGGGTGGTGATTTTGCACCGTTTGAAATTGTGCGTGGTGCAATTGATGCGGTTAAAGCCTTCCCTAATATTGAAGTAGTTTTGGTGGGTGACGAAGCACGAATTTATGAAGTATTAAAAGAATTCGGGCAGGAAAAAAATCCGCAACTTATTATTCACCATGCCAGTGAAGTAATTGAAATGAATGAACATCCCGGCACAGCTGTGCGCAAGAAGAAAGACGCATCGGTCATTGTCGCTACGCGTTTAGTTAAACAAAAAGTATGCGATGCGGTCATTGCGCCGGGCAGTACCGGGGCAGCCGTAGCGGCAGCTTTGTTCGGCTTAGGGCGTATCAAGGGGATTGACCGACCTATGATTGCCACGCCGATTCCTACACCACAGGGTGTTACCGTTATGCTTGATTCGGGTGCTAACGCGAATTGCAAGCCAAAACATATGGTGCAGGGGGCTATTATGGGCTCCGAATATGCACGACTTATGTTTGGCCATGAAAACCCTACCGTCGGTTTGTTGAATATCGGCGAAGAATCTACTAAGGGTAATGAATTGTGTTTAAGTTCCTATCCGTTGCTGGAACAACTTAAGACTATTAACTTTAAAGGTAATGTGGAAGGTCGCGACATTCCGAAAGGCACGGTTGATGTTGTTGTATGTGACGGTTTTACGGGCAATGTAGTTCTTAAATTAGCGGAAGGCCTTGTAGGGGTCATGACGCAACTTGTTAAGGAAGGTATCAAGGATGGCGGTATATTAGCCAAACTGGGAGCATTCCTGATTTATCCGGTGTTCAAGAAGATTCGTAAACGTCTTGACCATACGGAAAACGGCGGCGCACCATTATTGGGTGTAAACGGCGTATTCATGATTTCGCATGGCAGTTCCAAGGCTAAAGAAATTTTGACAGCCATTAAAATTGCCGGCGATATAGTTGATCGTAAGATTATTGAAAACATTCAACACAGTATAGAAGAAGAAGGAGCTATCAAATATGACGATGTGGACTAAACCGGTAGGTATCATCGGTACCGGAAGTTTTGTACCGGATAATATCGTAACCAACGCTGATTTGGAAAAAATCGTAGACACGAATGACCAATGGATTCGTGAACGCACCGGCATTGAAGAACGACGTGTTGCACCGGAAGGCATGAATGCTTCCGATATGGCTACGGAAGCAGCTAAGCGTGCTTTAGATGCAGCCGGTTTGAAGGCGGAAGATATTGATTGTATCATTTTAGCGACATTAACCGGTGATATGTCAGTTCCTTCCACGGCTTGTTTGGTACAAGCCAATTTGGGAGCTACCAACGCGGCCGCTTTTGATTTGGGCGCTGCTTGCTCGGGCTTTGTATATGGCTTGATTACAGCGGGTAGCTATGTAAATAATAATTTCTTTAAGAATGTCCTTGTAATTGGCGTAGAAGTAATGTCCCGTGTGCTTAACTGGAAGGATCGCAGTACTTGCATTTTGTTCGGCGATGGTGCCGGCGCAGCTGTAGTATCTGCCGTTCCGGAAGGGTATGGTATGTTGGGCATGGATATGGGTGCTAATGGAGCCAGCGGTATGGCGATTTGCATCCCATCCAGCGGCACGGCCATGGTTCCTAACGATAAACGTATCGAGGAAGGCTTGACCTTTGTTCACATGGATGGCGCCGAAGTATATAAATTTGCGGTCAAAATCATGGGGCGTACAGTACTTAATGCATTAGACCGATCCGGTTTGCAATTAGAAGATTTAGACCGTTTCATTCCTCACCAGGCCAATACACGGATTATTGATTCCGCAGCGCATCGCTTAAAAATGCCGGCGGAAAAAGTGTTTGTTAATTTGCCGAAATACGGCAACACATCAGCCGCCTCGGTAGCAATTGCTTTAGATGAAGCCGTGAGATCCGGCTTTGTAGAACGAGATCATACAGTCGCCTTTGCCGGCTTTGGAGCCGGGCTTACTTGGGCCGGCTTGGTAATGAAATGGTACTAAGGAGGAACAACCATCATGATTAAGACTGATATTTGCGATTTATTAGGGATTGAGTATCCTATATTCCAAGGTGGTATGGCTTGGCTTGGTACCGCTGAACTTGCTGCGGCTGTGTCCGAAGGGGGCGGTCTCGGTATTATCGGTGCCGGACATATGCCACCGGATGTATTCCGTAACGAAATTCATAAATTAAAAGAACGTACGAATAAACCGTTCGGCTGTAACATCATGTTGATGTCGCCGTTTGTTAAAGAAGTTATGCAGGTTGTGTTGGAAGAACGCGTTCCGGTTATTACAACCGGTGCCGGTAATCCGAGTACATATGTGCCTGCATTAAAAGAAATCGGTACTAAAGTTATTCCTGTAGTAGCTTCCGTATTGCTTGCTAAACGCTTATTGCGCGGCGGTATTGATGCGGTTGTAGCGGAAGGTACCGAATCGGGCGGTCACGTAGGGGAAATCACAACTATGTGTTTAATTCCTCAGATTGCTGACGCTGTAAACGTACCGGTTATTGCTGCCGGCGGTATTGCTGACGGTCGCGGTGCGGCTGCTGCCTTCGCTTTGGGCGCCAGCGCTGTACAGATGGGCACACGCTTCGTATTATCTGAAGAATGTATTGCTCATGCTAATTATAAAGAAGCCGTATTAAAGGCAAAAGACCGCTCCACCGTTATGACTGGTCTTACGACAGGTCATCCGGTTCGTATTTTAGAAAACTTATTATCCCATCAGTACCAGGAATTGGAATTCAGCGGTGCTCCTAAAGAAGAATTGGAAGCTTTGGGTGCCGGTGCACTTCGCAAAGCGGCTATTGAAGGGGACGTTAAAAACGGTTCCGTTATGATTGGGCAGATTTCCGGTATGTTACAGGATGTAAAACCATGTGCTACAATCATTCGCGATATTATGGCCGAAACCGAAACCGTAATCGGCGGCTTACAAAAAATCATTAAATAATACAGGAGGCGTTACTAGTGAAAACAGCATTTGTATTTCCTGGCCAAGGTTCTCAAAAAGTAGGTATGCTTCAAGATTTATATAATGCCTATGACATTGTAAAACAGCGTTTTGCTGAAGCTGATGAAGCATTGGGCTACTCTATTACGAAGCTTTGCTTTGAAGGTCCTGATACAGAATTGGTTAAAACGGCTAACACGCAGCCGGCTATTTTAACAGCCAGCGTTGCTTGTTATGAAGTATTGAAAGAAAAGGGCTTTACTCCTGATATCGTAGGCGGTCACAGCTTGGGCGAATACAGCGCTTTAGTGGCAGCCGACGTACTTGATTTTAAAGATGCTGTTTACCTCGTTCATAAACGCGGTGAGTTCATGCAAGATGCTGTGCCATTGGGCGAAGGTGCCATGGCAGCTATCTTGGCTTTGCCTCGTGAAGAAGTAGTGGCGATTTGTGAAAAAATCGACAAAGAAGTCGGTTCCGTTCAGGCAGTTAACTTCAACTGTCCGGGCCAAATCGTAATTGCCGGTGCTACGGCTGCCGTAGAAAAAGCTGCTGAAGAAATGAAAGCAGCCGGCGCTAAACGTGCCGTAATGTTACCGGTAAGTGCTCCGTTCCACAGTCGTTTGATGGAACCGGCAGCGGCTCGTTTGAAAGACGAATTGGATAAAGTAACTGTTAATGATGCTAAGATTCCTGTAGTAGTTAATGTAACCGGTGAAATTTTGACCGATGCGAATGCTATTAAAGAATCCCTCGTTATCCAGGCGGCTCATCCTGTTCTTTGGGAAGATTGCGTAGCTACCATGATTAATTATGGCGTAGGCAACTTCGTAGAAGTAGGTCCGGGCAAGGTTTTGACCGGTTTTACCAAAAAAATTAACAAAGAAATGCAATTGGCTAATGTAGAAGATGTAGATTCCTTAGGGAAAACTATTGAATTTTTAGAAGGGGTTCGATAAAATGCAGTTAACAGATAAAGTTGCTTTAGTTACCGGTGCCTCTCGTGGCATTGGCCGCGCCATTGCTTTGTTAATGGCTAAACAGGGTGCCGACATTGTTGTTAATTACAGCGGCAGCGAAGGGGCTGCGCAGGAAACTGTAGATGCTATTTTGGCAATGGGCCGCAAGGCTATTAAAATCAAAGCCAACGTTGGCAATGCCGAAGAAGTAGCGGCTATGGTTGACGAAGCACACACAACTTTCGGTCGTATCGATATTTTAGTAAATAACGCCGGCATTACCCGTGACGGTTTGCTTATGCGTATGAAAGACAGCGATTGGGATGATGTTATCAACATCAACTTGAAAGGTGTTTATCTGATGACCAAAGCGGTTTCCAAAATTATGATGAAACAGCGCAGCGGTAAAATTGTTAATATGACATCGGTTGTGGGTGTAACCGGTAATGCAGGCCAGGCTAACTATAGTGCCTCTAAAGCCGGCGTAATCGGTTTTACTAAAACTTGTGCTAAAGAATTGGCATCCCGCGGTATTACCGTGAATGCGATTGCACCGGGTTTTATTCACACCGACATGACGGATGTTTTACCTGATAAAGTGAAGGATGCCATGGTTCACACGATTCCGTTGGGCCGTATGGCAGAGCCGGATGAAGTAGCTGCTGTAGCTGCTTTCCTAGCCAGCGATATGTCGAGTTATATTACGGGTCAAGTCATTAATGTTGACGGCGGCATGGTAATGTAGCTAATATATAGAGAGCAAACAATGAAAGGAGGTGAAATCACAATGACCACGTTTGATAAAGTTAAAGCGATCGTTGTGGAACAGTTAGGCGTTGACGAAGCTGAAGTTAAGATTGATTCTACATTCATTGACGACTTAGGAGCTGACTCCTTAGACATCGTTGAATTGATCATGGCTTTCGAAGAAGAATTCAATGTTGAAATTCCTGATGATGTAGCTGAAAAAATTAAAACAGTGAAAGATACGGTAGAATACATCGATTCTATCAAAGAAGCGTAAGACTTACTTGTGCACCGGTAGGAGGCGGCAACGCCTCCTAGTCGGTATACGTAACAGGAGGAATTTATAGTGAAGCTCCCTGAACTTCGCATCGGAAATCTGGTGGCAAAGGTGCCAATCATTCAAGGCGGCATGGCAATCAGATTGTCTACGGCTCGTCTTGCAGCAGCTGTAGCTAATGAAGGTGGCATCGGTCTAATTGCGGCCTCCGGTATGCCATTTGATGAATTACGTTATGAAATTAAATTAGCTCGAAAATTATCACCTACGGGTATTATTGGTATAAATGCAATGGTAGCAGCTTCCGAGTTTGCTGGCCTAGTGCGAACGGCTATTGAAGAAGGTATTGACCTCGTTGTAGCCGGTGCAGGTTTTTCTCGTGATATGTTTGGTATGGGGAAAGAATCGGGCACTCCTATTGTTCCGATTGTGTCCTCCGGGAAATTGGCTCGTATTTCTGAAAGCTTGGGTGCGGCCGCTGTCATCGTAGAAGGCAGTGAAGCCGGCGGTCATTTAGGTACAAATCGCTCATCTCGTGAGATTGTACCGGAGGTGTTGAAGGCCGTTAAAAATATCCCGGTAATCGGAGCGGGTGGCGTTCTCGACGGGAAAGACATTGTCGAAATGATGAAATTAGGAGCAAACGGCGTACAAATGGGTAGTCGTTTTGCAGCTAGTGAAGAATGCAATGCATCGGATGAGCTTAAGAAAATGTATTTACGTGCTAAAGCGCCTGAAGATGTTGTATTGATAGAGAGTCCGGTAGGATTGCCGGGGCAGGCGATTCGCAACAAATTCGCTGCTTCTGTATTGGACGGTACTGTACCGCCACCAACTGAATGTGACCGTTGCTTAAAGCATTGTTCTCACAAATTTTGCTTGATTAAAGCCTTAGAACGGGCACAGCAAGGTGATGTGGAAACCGGTTTGGTATTCTCCGGCAATAATATGCGCAAAGTAGATGAGATTTTGCCGGTTAAGGAGATTTTCTGTCGCTTATTAGCGGAAGTATCTCAGATTGATTAATGTATTTCAATGCATAGTTTACATGTGAGGTGAAATAATTGGAAAAACGTGTTGTTATTACCGGTTTAGGGGCTGTAACGCCTGTAGGTATCGGTAAAGATGCTTTTTATGAAGCTTTATTGGCGGGTAAATCTGGGATTGGCCCGATTACTCATTTTGATGCTTCTGAATATGCTACCCGCATTGCCGGTGAAGTTAAGGATTTTGATATTACGCAGTATGGTGTAGAGAAGAAAGAGTCCCGTCGTATGGACCGCTCCTCTCAATTTGCAATCGCCGCAGCAGTTCTTGCTTTGCGCGATTCCGATCTCGATTTGGATAAAGAAGATCGCGACCGTTGTGGTACTGTAGTTGGTACCGGTATCGGCGGGATTGACTCCATCCACGATGTTTATGTT
>NZ_SVCB01000043.1 GCF_015058545.1 Veillonella sp. | reverse complement strand
AACCCTAATGCTTCTGTAAGATTATAGCAATACGTAAGCAAGGTCCGCATAAAATCAACTAATACCTGAAAAATTTCCATTAGTTTGCTCCTATACGAGTATTAATGACGAATACAAATGGCCTTTGCGTGTCTATATACGTTATGGTATGGTCTATATTTCATCCATACAGACACTTTGACATTTCCAAATTTGTGTTATCACGGAACCGGATCGTAGCCTCCCGGATTAAAGGGATGACAACGTAAAATACGCCGGATTCCTAAATAACTGCCTTTAAAAGGTCCATATTTGCGTAATGCTTCCAAGGTATACGTCGAACATGAGGGATAAAATCGACAAGTTTTAGGCTTTAATGGAGAAATTCCATAGCGATAAAATTGTACCAAGCCGATGAATAGCATATTCAACAGTTTGGTTAAGAAGGTCAAACAGCGTTTCATGGATACGCCTCTTTCTAAGCTTCATTACTTTTAAGTAATTTGCTCTTTTTAAAAAGATACATCATTTCCTTACACGCCTGGTCATAGGTGGCGCTCGCCATGCGAGCCCGTCCTACAACCACAATAGCATAGCCTTCTCGAATAGCATGCTGATTAAGACGATATACTTCTTTCATAAGCCGGCGCACCCTGTTGCGCTCCACCGCACCGCCTACCTTTTTACCGGTTACAAAACCGATACGGGTAGCCTGCTTGGCCACGGGCATACGGTAAACCACACAGAGACGACCGACTTCATAATTGCCATGTTTATAGACAAGACGATATTCACTGTTTTTACGAATTCTTCGTTCTTTATCTAATTTAAATGTCAATTCACTCATATCATCATCCCATGCCATTATGAATAGAAAAACTTGGCAGCAGCGCCAAGTTTTTTCTCCTGCCTAAAAGCTATTATATTATGCAGATAATTTCTTTCTGCCTTTAGCACGACGTCTTTTCAAAACAAGACGGCCGCCAATAGTCTTCATACGTTCACGGAAACCATGAGTACGTTTTCTCCAAAGAGTATTTGGCTGATATGTACGTTTCATGTATAAAACACCTCCTTGAGATTGTTCTTGTAATTACTTATACCATAACAGCATAATTATAAATATAAAGCCATGTAATGTCAATACTCACTCGATAGATTCAATCATTATTAGCCATATACTGTGGATATATATTATATACATTATACTTTTAATATCGCCGAAAAGATATCCACAACCACGATGACAATTCTTCCTATTTCTGATAAAATATAGAGGATGAAATATAAAAGGAATCTCATATTGTGACTAATAAAACTAGGTTATCAACAAGATATACACAACTTATGCACTACTTATCCACAACATAAGTGATAACAGTATAAAGTCAGTGTTTATCAGTTGTTCTAACCTATTTATTTTTTCTCTTTTTTCAAAAAATTCGAAGTTATACACAGGTTAGGTATTTTTAGTTATTCACAGTATGACACCCTGGGAAGGAAATGGTATGTCAAACATCAATCTTAACGATTTTTGGAATAAAGTACGCGAAGATATTGAAGCCACATTACCAAGAGAAATTTTAGAAAGCACGATTATACGATTGCTCCCGTTACAATTGGACGAAATCAGTAAGACCCTTACATTAACCACGATGCAAACGTATATTAAGGATTTTATTGAAAATGAACCGACGATAAAAAATGCTTTTCAAAATTCCGTAAATAATGTTTGGCAGCGTTTTACCAAAAACAATTCTCCACTTACAATTATTATTACAACGCCGGGGGACAAAGAACCGGCGACCCTTCACGAAGAGGTAAAAACAACCGTAGCCCAACCGTCCGTGATGACGCCACCGGAATCAACGGCTTTTACAACTCAACCGGTAAACTACGACGACAGTCAAATCGCCTCCATTCCGCAATCACAGCTGGGCAATGAATCGGGCTATGACATGAATGAGTATGAAAATGCGCCGTACGAAACAACCGCTCATGCCAATGAAACGGCCACCCATGCGCCCAATTATAACGGCTATGATCAATTAGCCAGTCAATACGGTTTACCACCGGCCGCACCGGCGCCGTCACAAACACCGCTGCATACACCGACCTATGATGAACCGGTTGTCGTTGATTCCGTACGTAAAAACGACGCCACTAAATCAGGCCCGTATATTCCAAGCGCTTCACCGATGGAATCGGATAGTTTATTCCCACCGTCGGAAATACCGCAGGAAGCGGCGTCTATGCAGTCTAACAGCAGTCAAACAACCTTATATAAAAATAACGAATCTATTTTAAAATTAAATCCGGATTACACCTTTGCCACCTTTATTGCCGGCGGCTCCAGCCAAATGGCCTATGTGGCAGCACAAAATATTGCGGAAAATCCGGCCAATCGCTATAATCCGTTCTTTATTTACGGTAAATCAGGTCTCGGTAAAACTCACTTAATGCATGCTATCGGCAATGAAATTCATCGCCGTTATCCCCATTTGCAAATCATGTGCATTACCAGCGAAAACTTCTTGAATCTCTTCGTTCAATCTATCCGTTACGGTCAAACCAATATGGATATATTCCGCAGCACGTTCCGTAAAGTCGATGTCCTCTTGATTGATGATATTCAGTTTATTCAAGAAAAACGCTACGCCGGCACGCAAATGGAATTTTTCCATACTTTTAATGCCTTAACGGACAGTAAGAAACAAATTGTCCTCACCAGTGATGTACTACCGCAAGATATGGAACAAATGGAAGATCGCTTGCGTACCCGATTCAGCTCCGGCCTGGTGGTAACCATCGATCCGCCAAACTCCGAAACTTTGGAAGCCATTACGCGCTCCTATGTAGACAAACAGCGTGAATTATTGCCAAATCTTAACATTCCGAATGAAGTAATTCGTTTCTTCGGCAACACCTATTACAATCGCAGCGTCCGTGATTTGCAAGGGGCTCTTACCAAATTAATCACCGCCGCTGAACTGGATAATAAATTAGATCAAATTACCGTGGAATATACGCGCTATATCCTGCGTGATCTCATTCCGGAAAGTAAAAAATCCGTATTATCCGTCGCCTATATTCAAGATTTTATTTCTGATTATTTCAAGATAAAAAAAGAATCCTTAGTCGGTCAGAAACGGAATAAGCAATACGCTCATCCGCGCCAAATCGCCATGTATCTGTGCCGTGAACTCATCAATGAAAGTTTTCCACAAATTTCGCAAGCTTTCGGCAAAAAGGATCACACCACAGCTCTCCATGCCTATAATAAAATCAGCGAAGATTTAGCTAAAAGTGCTGATTTAAAGCGAACTATCGATGATATTATCAGTAAAATCAACGAAGATACCTAAGGAATAGCGGCTGTGGATAACTCTGTGAATAAGTTGTGTATAGTTAGTGATTAACTTCCAAGTTATTGACAAGAACGACTCAAAAAGTTCATAAGTGGATAACTTTTTCGTTCTATTCACAAACTTATACCCATGTGGAAAACCTATTAAAAATGCCACTTTAAACAGCTTATCCACTTATACACCGCCCCTACTACTAAGACTACTAATAATTAAAAACTTAATCACATCCGTAATAGTAAAGGAGACAGGCCATGAAAATCCAATTTGCAAAAGATACGTTACAAAAAGCGATTAATGCCTTAGCCAAGGTTAGTCAGAACAAAACAAGTTCTAATTTACCCGGTGCTATCTATATAACAACTAAAAACGGTAAAGTAGAAATGCAGGCCAATGATTATGAAATCGGTATCCGCATTACTATTGATGCTAATATTATCGAAGAAGGTACTATCGTACTCAGTACTCGTTATTTCCAAGAATGGGTTCGCAAAACTCCAACGGATACCATTACTTTAGAATCTAATGCAGAAACTAAACAATTATTATTGAGTTCTGAAAGTTCTCAATTCAACCTCATCACGATGGATCCGGATGATTTCAACTTAGTTGAACAGATTCACGATGAAAATCACATTGATGTAGACGGCGAGCAATTTAAACAGATGATTGATTTAACTAACTATGCCGCTGCCAATGATGATGATCGTCCGATTTTTACCGGTGCCTTATTGGAAGGTGAAAGCACCAACTTAACCATGGTAGCTACCGATACACACCGTATGGCCGTTAAGAAAATCAACTTAGAGGCACCTATGCCGGCGGCTATGCGTATTTTGATTCCAACCAAAACTTTGGCGGAAGTATCCCGTTTATTGCCAACCGATCAGCCAACCGTAGTGCGCATCATTTGGAATCGTACGAATGTAGTATTCTTATTTGATACTATTTACTTATTCTCCCGTTTAATCGAAGGTCAGTATCCTGATTATGAAAAAGTAATCCCATCTCAATTCGATTCCAGTGCGATTTTAAACAGCCGTGACTTTGCCGGTGCCGTAGATCGTGTATCCTTATTGGCTAAAGATGCGAGCTACAATGTTATTCGTTATGACTGGGATGAAAAAGAAGTTACTTTGTCCACGCAAAATGCTGAAATCGGCATGGCTAAAGAAGAAGTACTTTGCGAATTTAAAGGTACACCGTTTACCATTTCCTTTAACGGTCGTTATATCGGCGATATTTTGCGTCACAGCAGCGGCGACAGAATTCATTTATACTTAAAACAGAACGGTCCCGTTGTTATCCGCCAGGATGATAATCCAAATTATACTTATGTAGTAACGCCGGTTCGCACGAACTAAGACATATACTGAGATGTAAGCTTATATAATATAATAGTTGCAGAGTTAACATCACGTTTTGTGAGGAGGCAATTATGAGTACAAAAGAACCGATTCAAGTAGAAATTTACACGCCTTATATTAAATTGGATCAATTATTAAAATTGGAACAAATTATTGGCACCGGCGGTCAGATTAAATTTTTGCTTGATGATGAAAAAATCAAAGTCAATGGCGAAGTTTGCCATGAAAAACGCAAAAAAATATACCCTGATGACCTGGTTGAAATTCAAGGTATCGGTACCTTAGTCGTTGTTAAAGAGGAGGCCGGCGAGTGAACATTCACTCCTTGGAACTCGTTAATTTCAGAAATTACGAGCATGCCAATTGGACCTTTCCGCCCCATATCATCGTGCTTCACGGACCCAATGGTGTAGGTAAGAGTAATCTTTTAGAAGCCTTATATGTGAGCACCATCGGTCGTAGTTTTCGTACCAATGATACCCAAGATTTACTGCAATTCGGTGCTAGTGAAGCTGGTATTATTGTGGAGTTTACGAAGCGCGATACGAGACATAAAATCAATTTGAAGCTCAGTGGCAAGGAAAAGAAAGATATTCGTCTCAACGGTAACCGAATTTTACAAAAAGAATTAGTAGGCACCTTGAATACCGTGCTTTTCAGTCCTGAAGATTTACAGCTCATAAAAGGCAGTCCCTCTTTGCGCCGTCGCTTTTTAGACATTGAAATATCGCAGACCAGTGCTTTATATTATCAGCAACTGCGCTTGTATAATAAAATTTTGCAGCAACGCAATAAAGTGTTAAAGGATTCTTACGGCAAGCGGGATATTTCCTTAGCCGAATGGGATACACAACTTGCGGAGACCGGCTCTTTTATTATAAAAAAACGACTGGATAGTTTACGTAAAATTAATCTCTTGCTGGATTTGATGAATCGCAAACTCACAGGGGGCAAAGAGAATTTAAAGCTTACCTATGAGCAACATCAAATTTCAACCGGATTTTTAACGGAACCGCAAGCGTTTTATGAGCAATTGCAGGCTAATTTACCGGTGGATCGGCATCGCATGAGTACCTCTTTTGGGCCTCATCGAGATGATTTAGGCTTCTTTTCCGGTCCTATGGATTTGAAACGATTCGGTTCGCAAGGTCAGCAACGCACGGCTATTTTATCGCTTAAATTAAGCGAATTGGAATATATCAAATCGGAAGTGGGCGAGTATCCTATATTGTTATTGGATGATGTGCTCAGTGAATTGGATAAGGAGCGACGGCAAAATCTGTTGAATTTTATCCATAAGAAAATTCAAACGTTTATAACTACCACCGATTTGGAAGATGTGAAACAGCTAAGTGATGTGGAACTCATTAATTGTGAAAGGCGGTGATCATGATGAGCGAAACGTTTGAGCCGAAAAATGGCATACAACCGGGAGTCTCCGAGGCTAAGACGGAGGCCGCTACCGGGGACGATGCAACAGTCCGTTATATTGAAGGTCTCTTGGCCGCCAAGCGGCCGGCCGGACCCATCGGCTATAAGCCGGATGCCTATGTGCGGCAATATGATACGCATTTGAACAGTAAATACAAATCGTTCAACGTATTCAAACAATTCGCCGTCATGCGCCTGTATCATCATTGGCCCAAAGTAGTGGGCACGGTGCTGGGCAAACAGACTAAAGTGCTTGAAATTAAGCCGCCCATTATTAAAGTGGCGGCCATGACATCACCCTGTTTGCAGCAACTGCAGATGATGAAACGTCAATTATTGAAGAAGATTAATGAGTTTTACGGCTCGGAGCTTATTACGGATTTAGAATGCACCATGTATCGGCAAAGCTATTTGAAAGCCATTCAGCCGGTCGATGCCGTATCGGTGCCATCGGCAAATAGCAAAGGCTTAATCAAGGGCGATACATCGGCCTATATGGGCAAAGCAAAACGCACTGATTCCTATGAACGGGTGCTCATTAATTTCAAAGCGATTCCCATTCCCGCTGATGTGATGGCTCAAATAGACACATCGGTGGCGAATATAAAAAGCAAAGACTTACGCCGGCAGCTGAAAGAGGTGCAGATAAAACAGTATAAGAAGACAGTATATCTGAAGGACCAAGGCTATCATAATTGTGAGCGTTGTGAAAACTTGATTGGTCCGGACGATACACTGTGCCCTTCCTGTACTATAAAAGCGCAGGAACATGAGGCTTTTTTATATCGTCAGCATATTAATGGTATTAAAGATAGATTGATGCAGGAACCCTTTGCCGTATATGATGAAATGCGTCAACATGTACCACAGTGCACTATGACCGATTATCAGCTGGCACATCGTGAATGCGTGTATTTTTTCAGAAATCGTGTGGTCAAGGAAGAATCCAACGAGAATTATGATATATATATGCTGTTAATGCTGATTACGCACAAAAAAGCAGAACAGCTAAAACCGGAGTTTGTACGCAATTCGGTTTTAAAAATGCGGGCTCAATACAAGGAGGCTGTAAAGTCTCGTAAACCGCAAAGCAATTGAAATATAGAGAAAGTGATGGTAAGATGTATGTTCGTTCATTTATCGGATACGTATAGCGTGTCTATTGAAGATATCGTGGCGGTGGTACAGGATATTCCGCTTTTAAAAGGGCGGCGCCGTCGCAATAAGCAATGGCAAAACAAGGATGTAATCCAAGTTTTTCCGGATGAACCGATTGAATGTTACTTGGTTACAGTGGATGCGGTTTATGGCTTAAGTATGTCCATTACGGGCGTAGGCCGCCGTTTACAGCGCGCCGCTACCGGTATTCCGGTAAGCTTATACACAAAACGATAAAAATAGAGTATAATTAAGGATAATTGTTTTATAAAGCTAAATCCCCATAGATATGGTTTATTACTGAAATTAGGGAGGATATGGAATGGCAGAACAGAATTACAGTGCCGATAATATACAGGTCTTAGAAGGCCTGGAAGCGGTACGACGCCGCCCGGGGATGTACATAGGGAGTACATCATCTAAAGGGTTGCACCATTTAGTATATGAAGTTGTTGATAACAGTGTGGACGAAGCCTTAGCCGGCTATTGTACTCATATTGAAGTCAGCATTAATGAAGATAACAGCGTTACCGTTACCGATGACGGCCGCGGTATTCCGACCGGTATGCATGAAACCGGCGTTCCGGCGGTTGAATTGGTTTTGACAAAATTGCACGCCGGCGGTAAATTCGGCGGCGGCGGTTACAAAGTATCCGGCGGTCTTCATGGCGTAGGTATTTCCGTAGTTAATGCTTTGAGTGAATGGACGGTTGTTAAAGTTCGTCAGGAAGGCAAAGAACAGGAAATTACTTTTGCGCGCGGTCATTTGCAAAGTCCGTTAAAAGTCATCGGTGAAGCTAAAGATACCGGCACAACCGTTACTTTTAAACCGGATGCAGAGATTTTTGAAACTACCGTATTTGATTTCGGCGTATTGCGTACTCGTTTACAGGAATTGGCTTTCTTGAATAAAGGTCTGCGCATTACCCTTACGGATAAACGTCCGGAAGAAAATTTAGTAGAAAGCTTCATGTACGAAGGCGGTATTACATCCTTTGTTGAATTTTTAAATGAAGGCAAAAACTTGGTTAATCCTACTGTTATTGATGTGGAAAACACGCGTGACGATGTAGTGGTTGACGTAGCGTTCCAATACAATGACAGATACAGCGAAACTTTATTTTCTTTCGTTAATAACATTAATACCATTGACGGCGGTACCCATTTGAGCGGTTTCCGCAGTGCCTTGACTCGTACTTTAAATGATTACGGTCGTAAATCCGGTCTCATTAAGGACAATGAAAGCAATTTATCCGGTGAAGACGTGCGTGAAGGTTTGGCTGCCGTTATCAGTGTAAAAGTGTTAGACCCTCAGTTTGAAGGTCAGACAAAGGCAAAACTGGGCAACAGTGAGGTCAAAGGCATTACCGATACGGTTGTGTCGGAAGGTCTTAAAACATTCCTTGAAGAACATCCGGCGGAAGCTAAACGTATTATTGAAAAAGCAACCAGCGCCACCCGTGCTCGTGAAGCAGCTCGTAAAGCTCGTGAATTGACCCGTCGTAAAAATGCTTTGGAAGTAAGTTCTTTACCGGGCAAATTGGCAGACTGCTCCGAAAAAGATCCGCTTATGACAGAAATTTATCTCGTCGAAGGTGATTCCGCAGGCGGTAGTGCCAAACAGGGCCGTGACCGTCGCTACCAGGCTATTTTGCCGTTGCGCGGTAAGATTTTGAACGTAGAAAAAGCGCGTTTAGATAAGATTTTAGCTAATAATGAAATTCGTTCCATGATTACGGCCTTCGGGACCGGTATCGGGGAGGATTTTGATCTCGATAAGAGTCGCTATCACAAAATTATTATCATGACTGATGCGGACGTTGACGGCGCCCATATTCGTACGCTTTTGTTAACCTTCTTCTATCGTTATATGAAACCGCTCATCGAAGAAGGACGCGTATATATTGCGCAGCCGCCATTGTACCAAATCAAAAAAGGCAAGGGCCATTGGTATGTGTACAGTGATGCGGAAATGGCCGCAAAGCTTGATGAAATCGGTCGTGATAATATTACGATTCAGCGATACAAAGGTTTAGGTGAAATGAATCCGGAACAGCTTTGGGAAACCACTATGAATCCGGAAAACCGCACCATTTTGCAGGTAAGTTTGGAAGATTCCATTGAGGCCGATAAGATTTTTAGCGTACTCATGGGGGATAAGGTAGAACCGCGTCGCAAATTTATTGAAGATAATGCTAAATTAGTTCGTAATTTAGACTTGTAGGGTGGGAGGATAGTTTATGAGTGATGCAGCGAATACTAAATTAAAAAGAAGTCTGAAATCGCGCCACATGAATATGATTGCCTTGGGCGGCTCCATTGGTACGGGCCTCTTCGTAGCAGGCGGTGAAGTAGTTAGCACCGCCGGCCCTGGCGGCGCTTTGGTAGCCTATGGTTTTATTGGTATTATGGTTTATTTCTTGATGACCAGTTTGGGTGAAATGGCTACCTATTTACCGGTACCGGGCTCGTTCGGTACCTATGCTTCCCGTTATGTAGATCCGGCTTTCGGTTTTGCTTTGGGTTGGAACTATTGGTTTAACTGGGCTATTACCTTGGCCGCGGAACTCGTGGCCGGTGCTTTAATTATGAAATACTGGTTCCCGGATATTCCGGCCATCGTGTGGTCGGCCTTGTTCTTGGCGGCTTTATTCTTGATGAATTATTTATCGACCCGCTCCTTCGGGGAAAGTGAATATTTCTTCTCCAGTATGAAGGTTATTACCGTTTTCGTGTTCTTATTTGTAGGCACCATGCTCATTTTGGGCATTGGCGGTACATCGCCGGGATTTGAAAACTGGACACGCGGTGAAGCTCCGTTTGTAGGCGGTTTTGCTTCTATTATGGCCATCTTCATGGTAGCGGGCTTCTCGTTCCAAGGTACGGAATTAATCGGGGTTGCTGCCGGTGAATCGGAAGAGCCTGAAAAAAATATTCCAAAAGCGATTCATTCCATTTTCTGGCGTATTATTTTATTCTATATCGGTGCTTTCGTAGTTATAGGTTTCTTGATTCCGTATGACGATCCGAATTTATTGAATTCCAGTGTTGAAAATGTAGCTATCAGCCCATTTACTTTGGTACTCGATCGTTTCGGTTTTGCTTTT
>NZ_SVCB01000042.1 GCF_015058545.1 Veillonella sp. | reverse complement strand
GCGGTTCGATCCCGCTTATCTCCACCACATTAGAAACCGCACAGAGGTGCGGTTTTTTTGTTTTTGTTACCCATTGCAGTTTAGGCATTATTGAATTATTGATTAATGTGATAAAATAATGAAAGTGGTTTTATATCATTATTTTTTATATTCTTACTGAACTGGGGAGGCAAGAACATGAGAAAGTTAGTGTTAATGTTAGTAGTTTTAGTGTTTGGCATTATTGTAGGTGGCTGTAGTAATCCAATCGATAATTTAATTGGTGGCGACAAGAACGCCAATGTATTTACCGATCAGGGTTTAGCCAATAAGATTATGGATGACCTGAAGAATAGGCCGGAGTTGAAGGGCCATGATTTGAAAGCAATGGACGATATTTATCTGATGTATCATAAGGAAACCGGCATGACCGGCAGAATTGATGTGCAAAAACCGGGCACAACGAATCAGGTTGTTCGTTATGATTATAAGGACGGAAAATGGTCTGATCCGAAACCTCTCGAATTAATCGGTCCCGGTAAATTAGAAGAAAATCTGGGAGATTTAAACAGTATTGATTTTAATAAAGTGACTGATATCTATAAAGCGGCCGAAGAAAAGGCTAAGAGTATTGAAGGCGGCACAGTAGAAGAAGTTATTTGGTATAATTACCGTGTTAATCGAAGTGTTTTTGAAGCTGACATAAAAATAAACGGCACTAACGAAAAATATATATTACGCTTTGATGCGCAAGGTAATTTTATAAAGGAAATTAAACAGTAAATCATATAAAAGACCCTTCGGGGTCTTTTTTTGTATGACAAAATAATAATATCTTTTATGTTTTACTAAGGAATTTTCTTCATAATTGTATAACTTGTCATGGTTATACATTCGTGGTATGCTTTTACTAATGTTAAATATAATTACATGAGATAGGAGGAAGTACTATGAAAACAATATCCTTTCATGTAACTGATGAAGAATATAGATTAATTCAAGATTATATAAAACAGAATAATCTTGAATTATCTTCATTTATTGTGGGACTTTTATTAGATAAAATAGAAGGAACACTAGAGCTAGATGAAGCTCGTATCTTAAATGCTAAAGAACTAACGAGTAAAGAGGAAAACTTTTCTTCTGAAAAAGTATGGAATATGTTAGAGTTATAAAGTTAGGAAGATTGGACTATGAAAGACTACGTGAATTTTGGCTGGCGTGCCTGTTTTGCCGGCATTGTTTTTGATTTACTCAGTTTATGTGCCGTATTCTTAGTGAGTAAAGGTATTTACGGCTATGTAACGGGTGACAGATTCTACCTCGTTTCCGGTGTCGTATTGTTTGCGGTTATTACTATTGCAGGGCTCTTATGCCGCAATTTATATACTAAAGGACTGACGAAACGTTTTCCCGACACCCATGTATCCAATAGTGCCTTTCTTTTTATTTTGTATGGCGTAGCCTTGACGATAGCCATTGTTTTGGGGATTATAGCCATGCTCATTATGGTTCTTTTGATGCAGGAAATGCAGGCGGGGCAGTTGGCAGACACCTATAACGGTATTAATATTTACGTTCTTTATATGGGGGCTTCGGCAGCCACATATTTTTATTTTCTTCTTTATACAACAGCCAGCGTAGAATACGTATGGCGACGTTTTTTACAAAATAATCTTGCCTTATTGCAAACGGAAGCCGCTAAAGATACGGTGGATGCTACCGATGTGGTAACCGCTATTATTGAAGCCGGTGAATCAGGCTTGGATAACAGTGGTCTTAAAAAATTGGGTGATGTGGATAATTTTAAAGACAAAGTTCAAAGTGCCACCGGTAAGACGGCTTATAATGCTGATTCCGATGTACATGCGACAGATGACGAAGCTATGGAAGTGGAAGGCTCTAAGAGTTCGGTTTAATGCTTTTTTACGACTTACTCCCGGTTTAATTGAACCGGGATTTTTTTAAAATTTTTTAGTCAGTTTAATCATAACTTTTAGTTATTTGGTGATATATGTCACAACTCGATAAAATAGTAATATGATACAAATAGAAGAGACATTACATGTAACGGCATATGAGGTAAGGCTTGTCGATACAGCATCGTTTGTATCAATCAAGGATACAACAATATGAGTTTATTGTTAATCAAATGACTGAGGAGTACACATGAAAACATCCGTTATTTTACATTCTTTATTCAGTGAGTTTTCACGCGACCAATTACATGCCATTATTGATTTGGCTGATAAATATAAGGGAAATTTCCGCATCGTAGCTACCGGTATTCAGATTTATGATATTACCAAAGAAGATAAGGCAGCTATTTTAGAGCAGTTGCCGGAAGGGGTGCAGCAGGTTAAACATGCTGCTGTTAACTCGGTTACGGCTTGCCGCGGGACGGACGGCTGTTCCCATGCCTTTATGCAGACGATTCCGGTAGCTAAATATATTGATGAACATCACTTTGGTGAAGATATGCCGAATAAACTCCGCATCGGTATCAGTGGTTGTCCCCGTTGCTGTGCGGAACCGATGATTAAGGATATCGGCTTATACGGTTTACCGGATGGGTATGTATTGGTGGCCGGCGGTAAAAGCGGTAATCGTCCTAAGGGGGGCGAAGTTTTGGCCAAAAAATTAACACCGGAAGAAGCACAGGATAAAATCGAATTTTTATTGCAATGGTATAAAGACAATGCTATGCCGAAGGAAAAGTTTGATCATATGTTAGCCCGTTTGGGTAATCCTTTTGAAAACGCCGAAGCGATGTCGGAGGCAGATGCTGAGTAAAAATAAACCGACCTTTGAAATAGGCATGATTTATATTATATAACAATAAATTTATAAACTCTTTTAAGATGGAATCATTATTTCACTTAAAAGAGTTTTTCTTTTTATAATACGATTGATGTATAATATGGATATGAAAAATAGCGTTTTAGCTATTAGTTTTTACAAGCATAAAGCCGGCCCTCAAAATTGTTTTTAATAGGTAAACAACTTTTTACAGTCGGTGATTCGAGGACATTATGATATTAGGACCGAATTTTACACGTCGACCGTTAACTTGGCGAGAAAAAATAAGGAATTCGCTCATGACGAATCCGCAACGCTTATTAGCCTTAAGCTTCGCCGTACTCATGTTATTTGGCGGCTATTTGCTCACTTTGCCGTGGGCCACTTTAGACGGTAGCAGGACACCGTTTATAGACGCGCTTTTTGTAGCCGTTTCCTGTGTGTCCGTTACAGGACTTACGACGGTAGACACTTTTCAACATTGGAGCCTCTTTGGGCAGACCATTATGGTTTTACTCATACAAATCGGCGGATTGGGGACCATGACGTTTACCACCTTTATATTTATTGTATTGCGGCGTCGTGTAGGTTTAGAAAATAAACTGCTGCTACAAGAAGATATCGGGCAGGATAATATTTCCGTACAGACCGTGTTAAAACAAATTGCCATTCTTACATTCGGCTTTGAATTCCTGGGCGGCATCGCTTATACGCTGGATTTATATCCCTATTTAGGCTATAGCGCCATCTATTACGGGTTTTACCAAGCTATTTCCACCTTTTGTAATGCCGGTTTCGTGTTTTTTGACAATAACTTACCGTATAAAATGGTGGGTGATTGGGGATTTACCCTTACCACTTGCAGCCTTATCCTTATTGGTGGCTTTGGTTACATGGCGTCCTTCGATATTTGGAATAATCGTAAACGCGGTTTTGCTCAGCTTACCTTGCACACGAAAGTTATGCTTATGGGGGAATTGATTCTTGTTGTGTTGGGGACGTTCAGCATTTTAGGTTTGGAATGGCACCAAACTCTGGCAAATCTACCGTTAGCCACTAAATTTCAAGGTGCTCTATTCCAGGCTATTACACCGCGTACGGCCGGTATTCCGACGTTGAATTACGCAGATTTACATCCCATTACGGTTTTTATTACGGTGGTACTCATGTTTATCGGGGCCGGGCCAAACTCGACCGGTGGCGGTATTAAAATCAGCACCATGGCGGTATTATGGGCTACATCACGATCCTTATTTACGAATACGCGTCGTGTGGAGATATTTGAACGCAGCCTGAGTCAGAGTGTTATTTATAAGGCCGTGGGCATTGTATTCTTTTCATCTGTGCTAGTTGTGTTGGCTACTTTGGTCTTGGCCGGTGTAGAATCATTTCCGTTCTTGGATTTATTATTTGAAGTAACCTCCGCCTTTGCCACGGTAGGCCTTACCATCGGGATTACGCCGGAACTATCAACCGTTAGTAAGCTGACGCTGATTATCGTGATGTATACAGGCCGTATCGGTGTGCTTACTTTGATTGGCGCCTTTTTCTTAAAACGTCGTGCCACGACTACGGCTTACTATCCGGAAGACAATGTATTGTTATAACGAATGATGTGGTTAATTCGTTGTTGGCAGATAGCGGGCGCATTAATTATTAGGTGATTTTTTTACAAACGAAATAATAGAGAAAGCATTAACTATTAAGTGAAAGTATTTTCAAAAAATAGAGGTAGAATAAATGAAGCGTAAAACAATCGGTATTATAGGTCTTGGCCGTTTTGGTGGCACCTTGGCAAAACAGGTATCTGCCTTAGGGCATGAAGTCGTCGGCATTGATATTGAAGAAAGTTTAGTGCAAAAACTGGCTCCTTATTTGACGCATAGTATTGTGGCCGATTTCAGCGATGAAGATACGATTCGGCAGTTGAATTTGCAGGAACTGGATGTAGTTGTTATTGCCATCGGGGACAACTTAAAAGCTAAGTTGCTGTCTGCCATGGTTCTCAAGGAATTGCACGCACCGTACATTGTGGCGAAAGCATCTACGGAGATGGAAAGTAAATTACTGGAGAAGGTGGGGGCCGATTTGATCATTTTCCCGGAAATGGATATGGCCGAACGAGTGGCTCAAATGCTGACTCGTGAAAATATTGTGGATTACTTCCAGTTATCCCAAGATATCGGCCTCGTGGAAATGGGAATTCCACCATTCATGATTGGCCACACCTTAACCGAGTTGGATATTCGTAAGAAATATAATGTAAATATTGTGGCAGTCAAACGGGATAAAAACGTAATTGCGCCGCCAAACCCGAATAATCCGTTACAGGACGATGACATGTTGATTGTTATCGGTCGTAATGAAGATATTACTAAGCTGAGTCAATAATTTTTGGTGTTTGTTTTGCCGGGTATTTGAAGTATATTGGATTTTCTCAAAAATAATCAGAAAATGAGATATGACTAAAGTTAGTAATGCTATCTTTTTGGAGGGGCAATATACTGATTATGCATGCTATGTACACTACTCGTTGACAAAGAGTAACATTAAACATATAATTCAAGTAGAGAAAAAAGGGGCATCCACGGTGTGGAGAGCCCCTTTAGTTGTGTAATAGTGAAAGAGCAAAGTTTTTATGTAGTGGACTCGATAAGAATCAGTTCGGAGCAGGTGGGATTCTTGGTTGATTGTAGGCAGCTAACGAAATTTCCTTAGGTAAATCTTTTAATTATCTTTAATTTTTCACTTTTGTATTTCTGTTTTTTATCTAAGGAGATGATTTTATGGCATCAAATGAGCATCACAATGAGGTTCGTCCGATTATGGATCCAACCAAAAATTATGAGGAAATTAACAGTTATGTTATTTTCTGGGGGCTCTTCTTTGCCGCGTTATTTGCCTTGGCCGTTGGCTATTTATGCTTAAAAATCGGCCAGACCGTTGATGCGTTTGCACCGGTATCCATTTTATCCATGGGGATGGCCGTTTTATTCAAACGTAAAAATGCTTTCCCGGAAACCGTTCACATTCAGGCCATTGCCAGCTCCGGTACTAACGTACTGGCAGGGGTAATGTTCATTTTACCGGCTCTTTTTATTCTTGATATTCATACTGTATCGGTTTTCCAAATGATTGTTCCTATCGTCTTAGGCGGTTTATTGGGGGTATTCCTTTGCGTATTCTTCCGTCAATATTTCTGTGAAGAAATGCATCACGCGTATCCGTTCCCAAGCGGTCGTGCTGCTGCTGAAGTATTGAGCAGTAATGACGGCGGCAAGGCTAAACTCATGGCGCTTAGCGGTTTATTGGGCTTAGGCTACGACTTTGTATTAAACTCCCTTGGTTGGTGGCGCGAAGTTTTCTCCACTACCACATTCCGTTGGGGCCAAGTTTTCCAACAGAACAGCAAAATGCACTTATCCTTAGACAGTGACATTGCTTTATTGGGTTTAGGTTACTTTACCGGGATTCGTTACGGCTCTATTATTGCCGCCGGTTCCTTCTTTGCCTGGTTCGTAATGGTTCCGTTGTTCTTCTTCATCGGTGGCGATCATATCATGATGGTAGGGGGCAAAGAAATCTTACTTGCCGATGCATCCACAGGTGATGTATTTAAGACCTATGTTCGTCACATCGGTATCGGTATGCTTGCCATGGCCGGTGTTATCGGCTTATTGACCATGTCCAATGTGGTAAGCAAAATTATGAAACGCGCTATTGTTGATATGTTCAGCCGCAGCAAAACTACGACAGTTAACGTATTGCGCACACAGATTGATTTACCTTCTTCCGTATTGGGCTTAGGTATTTTATTAACAACGGTTTTATTCTCGATTTTCTTCCATATTTATTATGCTGAAACACTCCTACAAACCGTTTTGGCGTTCTTTATTGTTTTGATTTTATCCTTCTTATTGTCTGTAGTAGGTATCAGTTCCATCGCCTTTACCGGTAATGAACCGGTATCGGGCATGACAATTTTCATGATTTTAATCAGTGCCGTTATTATGACCAGCGTTGGTATGGGCGGTACTACCGGTATCATCGCTATCTTAATGATGGCTGCCTTCTTGGCCACAACCATCGGTGTAGCGGGTAACTTCATGTCCGAGTTGAAAGTAGCGCACTTAACCGGTGCTACACCTGCCAAAATGCAGTTATGGCAATTAGTAGGCGTTGTCATCGCCGGTATCGTATGTGTAGGCGTTTTAATCTTGCTTAATAATGCATACGGTTTCGTAGGCGACGGTGCTTTAAATGCGCCACAAGCTAATGCTATGGCCGCAATTGTTGAACCGTTGATGACCGGCGGCAGTGCTCAATGGGAATTATATATTCTCGGTGCTATTTTTGCCGTATTGCTCTGGATGATTGGTGTTCCGCCATTGGCCTTTGCCCTTGGTGCCTACTTACCAATGGAAATCAATACGCCAATCTTAGTGGGCGGTTTCATTTCTTACTTGGTTAAACGCAGCAGCAAAGACGAAGCTGAAAGCGAAGCTCGCGTAGCTGAAGGCGGTACTGTAGCATCCGGTTTCGTAGCCGGCGGTGCTATCGGCTCCTTGATCAGTGCGGTGCTTAAAATTGCCGGTGTTGATTGGTTCTTGGATGCTTGGGAAAAAACACCGGAAGCAACCTACCTTGGCATCGTGATTTACCTTGCCTTGTGCGTAATGATTTATAAAATTGCCACTCGTAAACGCGCGGCCAACTAATTGGTATGGAACTAGCGGGCGATGCTGCATCGTCAACGAGGTGCAAATTAATTGTCGCCGAAGTGATGAGTCATCGTAAACGAGCAGCTAATTAATTGCTGCCGATGTGAGCGATGATGAGTCTTTTTGTAAAATAACCGGCAATTTATAAGTTAATTTAAAAAGTTTTACATAAGGGCTTTTAAAGGTCAATGATCTTTAAAGGCCCTTTGATTTTTTGACTAAACAGTAAATAAGCGAGTTTTTACGAAATCTGTATGAAATATTTGCTTGACATTTTGACGTTTTATGATAACATTATAGCTGTGATTAGCACTCGATGTTAATGAGTGCTAACAATGAGGTGTGAATATGGATGAACGTAAACAACGCATCTTACACGCTATCATACAAGACTACATAAAGTCGGCTGAACCGGTTGGTTCGAGGACTCTGGCGAAGAATTATAATTTGGGCGTCAGCCCGGCCACGGTCCGCAACGAAATGGCCGATTTGGAAGATCTTGGCTTTTTGGAACAGCCTCACACATCAGCGGGGCGTATCCCATCAGCTAAGGGCTACCGATTCTATGTAGACGCGATGTTGCATTCGAACAGCACAGAGCGCGAAGATGCAGAAAAAATCAATAAAATATGGCAAGAGAAACCAGCTAACTTTGAAGATTTCTTCTTAAATGTAGCCAAACTGATTTCGCAAATCAGCCATAACATGAGTTTATTTTTGGCACCGGCCCATGATACGTCGGTCTTAAAATTCATTCATGTATTGCCGATTGGTGAGAACCGAGCCATCATGGTTGTTGTAACCGACCAGGGCGCTTTGGATAACGAACCGATGTATTTTAAAGAGGCCGTCAGCGATGATGTGTTAGCTTCTTTGGCGATTCGTTTTACCAATGTCCTTAAAGATGTTCGCTTGTCGAGCATGACCATGCAGAACTTGGAAGCGACAGTTCAACTTATTGAGGGGCTGCGAGCGGTACTTCTTATTTTGGCAGAAACTTTATATCGAGCGATTGCCAAACGTAAGCTGTTCTATTCGGTCGGTACTACCGAACTTTTGGAACAACCGGAATTTAAAGACATTAAGAAAGTACAGCCGATTCTGTCGATGTTGGAAGAACAAGATCAACTGAATCAGCTCTTGGCGACGTCAAAGAAGAACGGTATCGGTATTACCATCGGTTCTGAAAACAAGGCGGAACCGCTTAAAGACTTAAGCGTTATCCAAGCTGATTTCGGCAATAATGATGAACGAATCGGTACATTGGCTATATTAGGACCTACTCGTATGGAGTATGGCCGAATCATTGGTATTTTATCGTATATGCAAGATTTTATGCGTGCATTAGCGGAAAATAAAAATAGAAAGTAATGAGGTGATACTCACGATGGGAGCAGACGAGATGAAACAGACTGAAGACTTTACACAGGAAACAGTAACTGATGAAATGAACGTTGCCGGCGAACCTGACGTGACGGTAGAAAGCGCTGAAGACGTAGCTGCTACTGAAGCAAAAGCAGCAGGTGAGACAGTAACGGCCGAAGTGGATGCAGTAAAAGAAGCATTGGCGGAAGCGGAAAAAAGATTTGTTCGTTTGCAAGCCGACTTTGATAATTTCAAGCGACGCACGTTGCAGGAAAAAGATCAATTAGCAGGTTTTGTAAAAGCGGATGTAATGAAAGATTTATTCTCCGTGTTGGATAATTTTGAACGAGCTTTACAGGCACCGACTAATGCCGAAACAAAAGCATTCCTCGACGGTTTTGTAATGATTCATCAAAACTTGATGGCTATGCTTAGCAAACATGGCTTAGCGGTCATTGATGCTGTAGGCAAACCGTTCGATCCGAATTATCATCAAGCAATCATGCGTGTGCCGTCTGATGAATATGAAGACGACACAGTTTGCGAAGTATTGCAAACCGGTTATACCGTAGATGGTAAAACGGTGCGTCCAGCCATGGTTAAAGTAGTACATAATGATTAATTTCGCCTAAGACGTGCGACATTGGATGCACTCCAAGTGAGTGATTCAGGTCGCAGCTTACATTTGAAATTAACATGACAATAGATGGCATAAGATAAAAATAGGAGGTCATTTAAAATGGCAAAAGTAATTGGTATTGACTTAGGTACAACAAACTCTGTAGTCGCTGTAATGGAAGGCGGCGAACCGGTCGTTGTTACAAATCAGGAAGGTTCCCGTTTAACACCTTCCGTAGTAGGTTTTGCAAAAAATGGTGAACGTTTGGTAGGTCAGTTGGCTAAACGTCAGGCTGTATCCAATCCAGAAAAAACGATTTCTTCCATTAAACGTCACATGGGTAGTGACTACAAAGTAAAAATTGACGACAAACAGTACACGCCGCAAGAAATTTCTGCTATGATTCTTCAGAAATTGAAAGCCGATGCAGAAGCATATCTTGGTGAAACAGTAACTCAGGCCGTAATTACGGTACCTGCTTACTTCACCGACAGCCAACGTCAGGCTACTAAAGATGCCGGTGCTATCGCGGGTCTTGACGTTCTTCGTATCATCAACGAACCAACAGCAGCTGCTTTGGCTTACGGTGTAGATAAAGACGAAGAAGGTAAAGTTCTCGTATTCGACCTTGGCGGTGGTACCTTCGACGTATCCATCCTTGAACTCGGTGACGGCGTATTCGAAGTAAAAGCTACCAGCGGTAACAACCACTTGGGTGGCGATGACTTCGACCAACGCATCATGGACTGGATGATTGCAGAATTCAAAAAAGACACCGGTATCGACTTATCTCAGGACAAAATGGCTGACCAACGCTTAAAAGAAGCGGCTGAAAAAGCTAAAATCGAATTGTCCGGCGTTATGAGCACGAACATCAACTTACCATTTATTACAGCTGATGCTACCGGCCCTAAACACTTGGACTTGACTTTGACTCGTGCCAAATTCGAAGAATTAACTCACGACTTAGTAGAAGCTACTATCGAACCTACTCGTAAAGCGTTGGCTGACTCCGGCCTCAGCGTAGGCGAAATCGATAAAATCTTACTCGTTGGCGGTTCTTCCCGTATTCCGGCTGTTCAAGAAGCTATCAAACGCGTTCTTGGCAAAGAACCTACCAAAAACGTTAACCCTGACGAATGTGTAGCCGTTGGTGCTGCTATCCAGGGCGGTGTACTTGTTGGTGAAGTTAAAGACGTATTACTTCTCGACGTAACTCCATTGTCCCTCGGTATCGAAACTTTGGGTGGTGTTTTCACACGCATTATCGATCGTAACACTACGATTCCTACATCTAAGAGCCAGGTATTCTCCACAGCGGCTGATAACCAACCGGCAGTAGATATTCACGTATTACAAGGTGAACGTGACTTCGCGGCTGATAACAAAACGCTTGGTCGTTTTGAATTGACCGGTATTCCGGCAGCTCCACGTGGGGTACCTAAAATCGAAGTTACATTCAACATCGATGCCAACGGTATCGTTAACGTAAAAGCTAAAGATATGGGCACCGGCAAAGAACAGGCTATTACCATTACTTCTTCCGGCGGTTTACAACAGGACGAAATCGACCGCATGGTTAAAGAAGCGGAAGCACATGCAGCTGAAGATAAAGCTAAAAAAGAAGAAATTGAAGTTAAAAACAACGCCGATTCCTTAGTATACCAAGCTGAAAAAGCTGTTAAAGACTTTGAAGGTAAAGCCGATGCAGCAACACTTGAACAAGTTACTAAAGCTAAAGATGCTTTGAAAGCCGCTATCGAATCCGGTAATGTAGAAGACATCAAAGCTAAGAGCGAAGAATTGACTAAACCATTGTACGAATTGTCCACTAAGATGTATGAACAAGCTCAGGCTGCTCAGCAGACTGCCGGCGATGCTCAGGGCGCTCAAGGTGCTCAAGGCGGCGCACAGCAGAATGACGATGTAGTTGATGCTGAATACACTGAAGTAAAAGACGATAAAAAAGACTAAGAGGACGGTAAGTAACTGATGGCGAAGGATTATTATGACGTCTTAGGGGTCGATAAAAATGCCTCGCAAGACGAAATAAAAAAAGCGTTTAGAAAAAAAGCGCGCCAATACCATCCTGACGTAAACCGCGACAATCCGAAAGAGGCAGAAGAAAAGTTTAAAGAAGCTAACGAAGCCTACGAAGTATTGTCTGATGAAACCAAACGTGCCCAATATGACCAATACGGTCACGACGCCTTTACCCAAGGTGGCGGCGCCGGGGCCGGTGGTTTCGGCGGCTTTGGCGGTCAAGGCGGTTTTGGTGGGTTTGGCGGCCAGGCCGGCGGCTTTGGAGATATCTTTGATATGTTCTTTGGCGGTGGCGGTCAACAGAATAACGGTCCGCAAAAAGGTGACGATCTTCGTCATGATGTGGAAATCAGTTTTGAAGATGCCGCTTTCGGTCGTAAAATGACCATTGACGTACAACGTCATGAAGAATGTAATCATTGTCACGGCACCGGCGGTGAACCGGGCAGCAAGGTAGAAACTTGTCCGCGTTGTCACGGCAGCGGTCAGGAAACAGTGGTACAAAATACACCATTTGGTCAAATGCGTTCCGCGCGTACCTGTTCCGTATGTCACGGTTCCGGTAAAAAGATTGAAAAACCTTGTAAAGTTTGTCACGGCAGTGGTGAAACCGTGGGCCGTAAGAAGATTGAAATCAAAATTCCGGCCGGCGTTGACAGCGGTTCCCGCTTGCGCGTAGCTAACGAAGGGGAACCGGGCATTAAGGGCGGTCCTAAAGGCGACTTGTACGTATACATTTACGTACGACCAAGTCGTGAGTTCGAACGTCAAGGCAACGAAGTAGTAAGTGAAGCTAAAATTTCCTTTGCGCAAGCTGCTATCGGTGCGACAATTATGGTTAACACCTTGGACGGTAAAGTGGAACTCAAGATTCCTGAAGGCACTCAGACCGGTACTATCTTCCGCTTAAAAGGCAAGGGGATTCCGTACTTACGTAACCCAAGCCAGCGCGGTGACCAACATGTTCGCGTAACCGTTGTAACACCTAAGAAGTTAAATCAGAAACAGCGTGAACTCTTGGTACAATTTGCCAAAGAAGGCAAAGAAGATGTAACCGTGTTAAAAGAGAGCAAGAGCATTTTGGAAAAAATCGGTGATAAATTCAAAGATGCCTTATGCGGTGATTGAAAAGCTCGCCTGAACTTTTTGTTCGGGACCGGAGGTATATAATGAAATGGATAGAAATATCCGTTGCCATCGAAAGAGTAGTCATTGAAGAGGTGACTACTCTTTTTGATACATTCAGCAGCAACGGTTTTATTGAAGAAGACGTACCTGATGAACCTGCCTGGGTGCAGTTAACTCTGTATGGTGATGCTGAAAAAACACCAAAAGAGTGGGAAGACTTAATTGGTCATGCGCTTAAGACGGCACAGTTCAACTATAAGCATCTCTATGCGAAAGAAGTAACCGACAATGATTGGTACAATAATTGGCAGCAATATATTGAGCCGACGGAGATTTTGCCGAATGTAGTGATTCGTCCGGCGTGGAAAGAGTATACTCCAAAAGGGGATGAAACGGTACTCACCATTGACTCCGATTTATCCTTTGGTACAGGGGCGCACGAAACAACCAAGGCTTGTGCGGAACTCATGGCCAAATACGGTCAAAATAAGGAAACCTGTCTTGATATCGGCACCGGCACGGGTATATTACTTTTAGTAGCTCATACGCTGGGTATTCCTCATTTAATCGGCATTGATATTGATGAAAATGCGGCTGAACAGGCTAAGCTTAATTGTGAAACGAATAAGATAAAGTCCAAGATAATCTGCGGCGATTTGGCAAAGGATTTTGACGGTAAAGCAGATTTAATCATGGCCAACCTTACGGTAGACCCACTAAAGATTTTATTGCCCACTATAAGCACTAAATTAGCCTCAGACGGTGTTTTAATCATCAGTGGTCTCATAGATGACCGGTACGATGAAATCATGCCGTATATCAAAGAACATTGGCAAATTGTGGAAGAACTGGTTAAAGGGTCATGGCACACGTTGGCTTTGAAGCAGTCATAATAAAATAGCAGTAAACATAAAGAGTAATTTTCCATAAATATTACGTACTTCAATGACGAGTACATCCGGAAAATTACTCTTTTTATGATATAATAATACATAGAATTATTTAGATGATGCTTGAATTGTCTGTCGTCCTGATATATTATGATTAGGTTGATTATGATATTTTAACTTGAAATTCACTCTAATAATTTTTGTAATCGACTTTAAACTAAATCAATTAGTGCGATAAATTAGCGTATATATTACCAATGAAAGGCACAGCTTATGAAGAAAATTTTTATCGATGCGCCCTTAGACACGCTGATAACCATACCAAAAGACACAACACATCACTTAATAACGGTTTTTCGTCATAAAATGGAAAAGCCCGTTATGATTGGCGGCAGTGACGGTAAGACGGCTGTGTATAAATTATTGGAAGTTGTTGATGGGGAAGCCAAAGCTGAACTCATCGGCGATATTCAAGACGATTTAGCCGGCGAAGTTGAAGTGGTGCTCGTACAAGGCTTTTTAAAAGCCGATAAATTGGAATGGGTTTTGCAAAAAACAACCGAGCTCAACGTTCATACAGTCTATGCTGTGCCCATGCGAAATTGTGTAGTACAATATAAAATGGACAAATTGCCACAAAAAGTACAACGCTGGGAGAAAATTATGAAGGAAGCATCCCAACAATGTGGTCGGTTTAAGCTGCCTGAATTTGTAGCTGACCTTTCTTTGGCGGATGTCATAGCTAAGGAACAAGCGGCCGGTAGTTTGCTGTTGGTAGCTTATGAAAACGAGCATAGTTTGACTTTAAAAACAGCCTTGAATGAGGAAGAGTCCCAAAAGCCAATTCAACGTGTCGTTATTTTTATCGGCCCGGAAGGCGGCTTAAGCAATGATGAAATGACGCAGTTCGAGTCAGCCAGTGCCCGTGTGGTAACGTTGGGAGATACTATTTTACGTGCCGAAACGGCTGCCGTAGGCGCTGTAAGCATGTTGCAATATGCACTAAATATGGACTAAATAGATTCTAAATTGGGACTGAATATAATCCGGATTGGGCCTGAAGATGTTCAAAGTGCGGACTAATATATTTTAATTTTACTAGAGAGGTTCTAAGTATGGACTTTTTTAGCATAATAGATAGGAGAATGAGCAAAAAGATATGAAAACAGTAGCATTCACTACCTTAGGTTGCCGTGTTAATCAGTATGATACGGACGCCATGCGTGGTTTATTTATACAAGGTGGCTACACACCGGTAGATTTTGATGAAAAAGCAGACATTTATGTCATTAATACTTGTTCCGTTACGAACATGGGGGAACGTAAATCCCGTCAGTTGATTCGTAAGGCTAAACGCACCAATGAAGACGCGTATATCATCGTAACCGGTTGTTATGCCCAGCTCGCGCCGGAAGCTATTGCCGCCATTGACGGCGTAAATCTCGTTATAGGTACGAATAATCGTCATCGCGTAGTTGAGCTCGTGGAACAGCTGGAATCAACGGAAAAACAGATCAGCATCGTTCGCAATATCATGGAGCAGGCTACCTTTGAAGAAATGCCACTGTACGGTAATGAAATCGATAAGGCCCGCGCTTTCATGAAAATCCAGGAAGGTTGCAACAACTACTGTACATTCTGCATCATTCCGTATACCCGCGGTAAATTAAAATCCCGTCGCGTCGAAGATATTGTAAAAGAAGCGAAACGCTTGGTAGAACATGGTTACCATGAAATCGTGTTGACCGGGATTCACCTCGGCAATTACGGTATCGAGCTTCCTGAAAAGCCTAATTTGGCCAGCGTTGTAAAAGCATTATTGGAAATTCCGGGCTTAGATCGAATCCGTTTAGGCTCCATTGAATCGGTGGAAGTATCGGAAGAATTAGTAGATTTAACTTGCCAAAAAATCAAACT
>NZ_SVCB01000041.1 GCF_015058545.1 Veillonella sp. | reverse complement strand
GAAGCTTTAGCACGTGGCGAAGAACTTCCTATCGATTGGCACGACAAAATCGTTTACTACCTTGGACCATCCCCTGCAAAACCAGGCGACCCAATCGGTGCAGCCGGCCCTACAACTTCCGGTCGTATGGACGCTTACACCCCAACAATGCTTGATCAGGGTATCAAAGGCATGGTAGGTAAAGGTTCCCGCTCCAAAGAAGTTGTTGAATCCATGAAGAAAAATGGTGTAACTTACTTCGCAGCAGTTGGCGGCGCCGCTTCCTTAATTGCTAAATCCATTAAAGACTATAAAGTTATTGCTTACGGTGACTTAGGTCCTGAAGCTTTGGCTGAATTAACTGTTGAAGATTTCCCTTGCATCGTAGTTATCGACAGCGAAGGTAACGACTTCTACAAAATTGGTCAAGAACCTTATCGTCAAGAAGACTAATAAGTATTGGTCAGCTAAGCGGATAGTAGTATCCAATCCAATCTAATGATATATATAACTGAGGGACCGCCCGACCGTACGGGCGGGTCCGCTCAGCTGTATAATGTAACATATACTTGCATTCCAACAAAAAAGTAGTTACACGTTAAAACACGGCTTTTATAGCTGTGCTTTTTTGTTTTGTCTAAAAATAGTAGAATTCCTCTCTTATACGTTCTTCTTTATACTGATTTCTAAATATATCTAATTGTTATAGCCGGTATTTTTGTATTGACAAGGCTGATGAAAGAATCTATAATTAAATTATAGAAACATATGAATAGTTGTTCATATGTTTGCAGAAGTGATTTTTACAGTTAAAAAATCCGGGTATTTAGAGTCGTGTTAGCCGAAAAAGCTAACCGTAGGAATAATGTAATTATTTTGTGTAAGTATTTAGTGAAAGTAATTAGTGAAAGTATTTAGTGTAAGTATTTAGTGTAAGTGGCATACGTATATTAGTAGAGGTGAGAAACAGCAATGGAACGCATTTTATTACTTAAAAATTTAACATGTGCGAATTGCGCGGCCAAGATCGAAGACAAGATTAAGAAGATGGAAACGGTCAGTGCAGCATCGTTTTCCGTAGGGACGCAGCAATTACGAATTACATCGACAGTTCCCGACACCAATGATTTGATTACCGAAATCCAAGGTGTTTGTGATTCTATCGAAGATGGTGTGGAAGTACAGCTTTACGAACGTAAAGCAAAAGGGGCTCACGATCATCACGACCATGACCATGCTCACGGCGGCGGTCTGGTAAGCATTATTATCGGTGTTGTGGTAATGCTCGTATACGCTTTTGTTGACGGTATTCCGGAAGACATTGCCTTTGGTGTACTTCTTGCGACCTACCTATTACTTGGTTGGGGTGTTTTATGGAATGCCATTAAAAATATCGGTTCCGGTCAAGTTTTTGACGAAAACTTCCTCATGAGTGTGGCTACCTTGGGTGCCGTAATTATCGGTGAAATGCCGGAAGCGGTAGGGGTTATGCTCTTCTATCGTATCGGTACCTATTTTGAAGAAAAAGCAACGGCCAGAAGCCGCAGTGCTATTATGGATGCCATCGATATGCGTCCAGAACAAGTTCGTGTAGTAGACGAAGCGGGTCAGACCAAAGTAGTAAGTCTTGAAGACGTTCGCATCGGTCAGACTATCGAAGTAATAGCGGGTGAACGTATTCCCCTCGACGGCACCGTAATTGAAGGGACTACGCGTATCGATACAGCGCCGGTTACGGGCGAACCGGTGCCGGTACAAGTTAAACCGGGCAGCGAAATTTTATCCGGTTGTATCAACCAGAGCGGCCGCATCTTGATGCGTGTCGATAAAGAATTAAAAGACTCCATGGTTACGCGTGTGCTTGATGCTGTTGAAAACGCAGCCGCTACTAAACCACGTATCGACCGTTTTATTACGCGTTTTGCGCGTGTGTATACCCCAATCGTTGTTGTATTGGCTATTTTGGTAGCCGTAATCCCATCCTTGATTACCGGTAACTGGAATTACTGGGTATACACAGCCTTGACCTTCTTGGTTATCAGCTGTCCATGTGCGTTGGTGCTCAGCGTACCACTCGCGTTCTTCTCCGGTATCGGTCGCGGCTCCCGTACAGGTATCCTTTTCAAAGGCGGCCTATCTATGGAAGCATTGCGCAATATTAAAGCCATTGCTATGGATAAAACGGGTACCTTGACTACCGGCGAATTCGCGGTACAGTCTATTACAACAGCTGAAGGTTTTGACGAAGCAGACGTATTGGCTAAAGCAGCGGCCTTAGAAGTACGCTCTACCCATCCGGTAGCGGTAAGTATTGCCAATGAAGCTAAAAAACAAAATGTTCAGTTAGCTGAAGTGGCTGAGCTTGAAGAATTATCCGGTCGCGGTATGACCGGCGTGGTAAATGGTGTCAAAGTAGCCGTTGGCAACCGTCGTTTATTCAATGAGCTTAATATTACCGGTTATGGTGAACCGGCCAACTACGGCAGCGAAGTCTTGGTAGCCCTTGACGGCCGATATGCAGGTACTATCTTGATTGCCGATGCTTTGAAAGAAGATACTAAATCGGCTGTGGCAGAACTTGCTAAACGCGGTTTGCGTACGATTATGCTTACCGGTGACACTAAAGCGGGTGCTCAGTACATGGCTAAAGAAGCCGGTATTGATGACGTTCGTGCCGAATTATTGCCGGTAGATAAATTAAGTGTTATGAAAGAACTTCGTGAAACATACGGTTCCACCATGTTCGTAGGTGACGGTATCAACGACGCTCCTGTATTGGCCGGTGCCGACGTGGGCGGTGCCATGGGGAGCGGTGCCGATGCGGCCATTGAAGCGGCCGATGTAGTGTATATGCGCCCTAGCATCAGTGCTGTAGTTGAATCTATTCGTATTTCCTCAAACACGATTTCCATCGCTTGGCAGAACGTGATTGTAGCGTTAGGGGTTAAAATCCTCGTTATGATTATGGGCCTCTTCGGTTTTGCCAACATGTGGGTGGCCGTATTCGCCGATACGGGTGTATCCATTCTCTGTATTTTAAACTCCATTCGTATTTTATATAAAAAATAATAAGGTTTTCAAAAACGCTTAGAATGCGGCAATGAACGCCTCATACGGTAAAATCGCTCTTGGGAAAAGACAAATCAGTCAGGTCCTTCCGAGAGCGATTTTTTCTTATAAATTACCCGATTCAACACTTGACGAACCTCTTCTTTGTTGGCTATTATGAAGTATAAGCTAATGAATGGGAGGTGGCGTATGCTCACGGTATATACACATAATGAAGGCGAGCTTGTATCGGACTTAACGGTAGCCGATGCCGGCAAGGGCTCGTGGATTAATTTGGTGAATCCGGACCCCGATGAGCTATCGCTCGTCAATATCATGACGGAAATCCCTACGGACGTTTTGAAAACAGCTTTGGATACGGAAGAACGTTCGCACGTGGAAATTGAAGAAAACTACATTTTTGTTGTTATCAATATTCCGGCATTGCGCGGTAGCGACAGCTATGATACAGTGCCGCTCGGTATATTTTTAACACCGGATTTTTTCATCACCGTGTGTCTTGAAGAATCGGATGTGTTATATCCATTTATAAACAATCAAGTTGCAACGTTTTATACCTTTAAAAAAACACGTTTCTTGTTCCAAATCATGTATCGCACAGCGACTTTGTTCCTGCGTTACTTGCAACAAATCAACCGCCGTACTGACGATATTGAAATTCAATTGCGCCATACGACTAAAAATAAGGACTTTTTCCAACTGTTGGAATTACAGAAATCCATGACGTATTTTACGTCCGCTTTGAAAACAAACGGTACCGTAATGGAGCGTATCTTGCGCCTGCGTAGTCATGAAGATGTCCGTCATTTGCTTAAAATGTATGAAGAAGACGAAGATTTATTGGAAGACGTTATCATCGAAAATAAGCAGGCTATTGAAATGGTTGAGATGTATTCAAATATTCTCATGAATATGATGAACGCCTTTACCTCCATTATTTCCAATAACTTGAACTTAGTGATGAAACTCTTGGCCGGTGTAACGATTATCTTATCCGTACCGACCTTAATTTTCAGTTTGTGGGGCGTCAACGTACCGGTTCCATGGGCTGAATCGGGTGCCGAAGGATTCCCTTTCGTAATCGGCATTGCCGCGGTTGTTACTTTCATTGTAGGCATATTACTTTGGAAAAACGACTTTTTATAAGTTAAGGTATGTATGTCTGCGCGGCTCAACAATGGGTTCACGCAGACTTTTTTATTGTAAGGAGGATACTCATGAAAAAAACTTGGTTAATTTTAATTGCTGTTGTCATTGCTATCGGTGCTTGGGTAGTAAGCGGCTATAATGGCTTGGTAGGCATGGACGAAGGCATTAATAATAAATTGGCGCAGGTTCAAACGCAGTTACAACGTCGTAATGACTTGATTCCAAACTTGGTAAGCACTGTTAAAGGCTATGCATCTCACGAACAGGCCGCCATTCAAGCCGTTTCCGATGCGCGCGCTAAATTGGGTGGTGCTCGTACAGTTGAAGAAATGTCTCAGGCTGACGGTGAATTATCCAGTGCACTCAGCCGTTTACTCATGATTACGGAAAACTATCCCAACTTAAAAGCGGACCAGAACTTCCGTGCTTTGCAGGATGAGTTGGCCGGAACTGAAAACCGCATTGCCGTAGCGCGTAAAGATTATAATGATGTAGTTAATGCATATAATGCTAAAGTACGTACATTCCCTACATCCATCTATGCGGGTATGTTAGGCTTCCAACCAAAAGCGTATTTCCAGGCAGACCAAGCGGCTCAATCTGCTCCTAAAGTTGAGTTCTAGCCGTAAATCCACATACTTGTTTTCATAGGATTGTGGCAACGAACTTTGTTCTGTAAAAATCGATTGGTTAGGAGGGCTTGATGGCTTGGATAATGCGTAAAAACAGCCTTTGGAAAGTGGTCATGATGTTGCTGCTTACCGCCATCATCGCCTTACAAGCACTGGCGGTTCACGCAGCGGATATTCCGGCTAAACCACCGGCCGGTCAATATGTGGTCGATCAGGTAAACGTACTATCGAGCAAAGAAGTACAAACTATTAATGCTATCGGCACCATGCTTGATCGTTCCGGTAAAGGGCAACTGGCCGTTGTGGTAGTGCCTTCATTCGGTGATGCGGCGCCCGCTGATTATGCCTTGAATGTATTGCGCGCCTGGGGCGTCGGACACAGCGGCAAAGATGATGGTTTCGTGCTGGCCGTGGCGATGGAAGATAAGAAAATCTTTCTAACCGTAGGTTACGGTTTGGAAGGCGACTTGAATGATGCTAAAATCGGACAGCTATTGGATACCTATGCCATCCCGAGTTTTCGTCAAGGGCAATTTGGACCGGGCATTGTAAGGACGGTCTGGCAGACAGCTCAAATCGTAGATCCGGATATTAGTAAACAAGGCCAAAATTTGAATCAACAGGCACAGGCTGACAATACCATTGAACTGTCGTGGTGGCAGGTGTTGCTCATCGGCGGCGGGATTATTCTCTTCTTGATGGTTGATGCCATCTTCTTCCGAGGAGAACTCACGCGTATGCTGCTTACCATGTTTATCTTCCGCGGCGGTGGCGGCGGAGGCGGTCGTGGGGGCTTCGGCGGTGGCAGCGGTCGCGGCGGTGGTTTTGGCGGCGGCTCCGGTGGCGGCGGTGGTGCCGGTCGCGGCTGGTAAAAAATGTAAAGTAGTTTTGTGAAAATAAAAACTATCAAATAGAATACGAATAGAAAAGACGCCATATGCTTCCTTGCGATTGTTTTTGTAAGGAATATATGGCGTCCGTTAATTAGAAGGTAGATTATGAAGCAGATAGAATCAGAAGAATATAAAGAAATACAGAAAAAACGACTTATGAAACTAATCGAGATGGAAGACGGCTTGTTTGAAATCAATGGTTGGCTTTCTGTGGCCAATGTTAAGGAAAATTATAGAAAACGTAAATTTGAATCGTAAAGTTATTTTGCTCATTTTTTATTTATACTCAAGGGGACAAAAAAAGGGGACCAAAAAGGGGACTCAAATTTTACAAATAAGAAAAAAGAGGAACATTTCAAAGCGCTGAACAGAATCATAAATGCTTATGATTACTGTATTTATCAGCAATTTGAAATATTCCTCTAAATTTTAAAAATTATGGAGCCGACAATAGGACTTGAACCTACGACCTACTCATTACGAATGAGATAGTAAACCCTTATAAACATTGGCTTGATGCGGTGTCTAAAATAAAAAGTGTGGTAAAAATGTGGTAATTTTAATAAATTTTGAAAAGGCTACCTACAGAAATTTACCCTTATTACTCAATATGAAATCATTAAAGTATGAAGGGAAGTATTAATTATGAAAACTACTGCAAACACCACAAATAAAAAACTTGTCTTTATTTCATTATCCGACCTTGTGAAATATGAAAAGGCAATGCAGATTGACACAGATAAAGACACTTGTGACATTGCGGCCTTGCTACCGTGGGGTATTGCATTAAGTGATACAGAGATACAGCAATTTGAAAACGTATTAGAAATGACTTTAGACACCATAGAAGAAAGAGCCATAGCACCACTTCAAAAGGCTTTTAGAGATAGACCAATAGTATACCAAAGAGAAATCTTTCAGTACAATATAGACGAAACAACTATACAGGCGTTCTATGAATCTAAAGAACGTACAATAAGATAGACCCCTTTAATGGACACAAAGACACATTCATTTTACCCCTTTGAATAAAACTCTTTGTGTCCATTTTTTTAAATTAAATTGTACACAACTTATTTTTTAGAATGCTCACAGTGCGTTTTTAAGACTTTTATTTGTCTTTAGGTATAAAACCATTCGGAAACAATTAGACACTCTAAAAGTGGCTCCACGTTGCCAGTTTAGACCTTAAATTGAAAGTCTGAACATTAGACACAAATAAAGAGCCTTTTTACGATACTTATTTGTCTTTAGGTATAAACCATTCGGAAACTATTAGACGCTTTTAATATCGTAGCTAGCTTAGACTTTTTTGTCTTAAATCTACAGTACGATACTTATAGAATGCTCACAGTGCGTTTTTAAGACTTTTATTTGTCTTTAGGTATAAAACCATAGGGGAACACTTTAGACACTCTAAAAAGTCAATTAAACGTACCCTATAGCATCTTAAACTTGATATATGGAATAAAGACCGCATCATGGAAATACTTTGTGTCTTTTACTCTATATCTACAAAAATTCTATAGAATAATTCTTGCACGATAACTATTTGTGTCTGAACCCTTAGACACCCTTTGTTTATTGTCAGAAAGTCTGTAACCATGCAAGACCAATAGATACCCTTATAGGCGTACTTTATGTATTCTTTAATGAGTGCATAAGGTGCGCCTATTTTTTATATTTGTGTCTGTGATAAGGTTAAACACTTATAAACCCTTATAGACACTGAAAGAATAGATAATAATAGTACATAAAGAAAAACAAAAAGCGATAGAATGTTTTTGATAACGCTAATTGGAACACTTAATACCGCTTTTAATTGGTCCACTAGTTGGAGAGAAGGAAAAACAAAAGAAAAACTAAAGGTATATATACATGAGAGCTAAAGGTTAACTATAAGTTAACTAATAGATACTATAGGTATACTTAAGTATTCCTTATTTACCAACTGGTGAGATGTCCTTTAGCATACTAAAGTACCCTCATGTTCTCCCATCCATGAGTATTCCTTTAGACTGACAAAGGGAATACTACTGAATACTATAGGTGTCATAAGGTACAGACCAAAAGAGAAAAAGAACTAAAGAATACCTAATACTATAGGTGTCATAAGGTATAGACCAAAAGAGAAAGAACATAAATAGTCTTTGTCTTTTCTAACTGGTGGAGCATCCTTTAGCATACTAAAGTATTTATGTTGCAATTCAAAGAATAGACCAAAGGATAAAATTGGTAAAAAATTTGTGAACAGATATATATCATACTAAAATTTCTCATTCACCCCATAGGGGTACCAAAGTACACTATACATTACTACAGACACAATACAGAATCGTTTTATATAACGGTATGACGCTATAGGAAAGCCTTAGACAAGACTAATTATTGTCTTAACGTGTGCCGTTGGCAAGCCTAAAGCCGTTCTATGATACACAATCAGAGAGCCAAAGGAACGCCTTTAGTCTTGTTAAGGGGTACCTACAGTCCCCCTTGAAACCCCCTTGTAAACACATGATAACTCATAGACTACCTATACGAGTTTATAAGGGTACTCAATGAGTTATCATGTGTCACCAACAACTAAACATAAGACACCAACTGCAACTAAAAGCAGACACATAAATACAGTAGGGAAACCATTTGAACCCCTAAAGAAATATACTAATTTGTGTCTACTTGCAACGCCTTGCAGAAGGTGTCTTTTTTTTGTCTTGAAAAAGGGGTAACAATTATGTATTTTAAAGTGAAAGACATTGCGACAATGTGCAATAAGACACCGACAACAATCAATAATAAACTTCATGATGCGGTAAATAGGGGTATTCTTAAAAGTCATGTGTTAGACCAAACGCCGACTATACTAAATGTGCAAGACCTTCAAATATTCCTTTACAAATACTATCCATATGTGTATGATACAGTCAAGAGTAAATTTGATGTAGGTAGTCAAGAAGGGAGCTACCCACAAATGACTACACTATCAAATGGTTATACTTATAAGCCTAAAGGCAAAACTTATTTTCACATTCGAGATTTAGTATTGTTTATTGATGCAGAAGGGAACGAGGTAAAGTATAAGAACAAGATACATTTTAAGACAAAAGCACAAGCGGATAGAGAAAGACTAAAGGTTATCAAAGAGCGGAACAATGGCAAGTACTTGCAACTAGGAGCGGAAACAACTAGACACGGAAAAGGAAAGCCCAAAGAAACACCTTTATTCCTTTGTGATAGCATGAAAGAATATATTTTGTCTAAAGCCATTGAAGAAAAGACAAGAAAAGATTATTTGAGTATCTACAATACAAAGATAGTACCATTCTTCAAAAATACGCTAATTAAGGACTTAACGAAAGAGTTAGTACAGGACTTTGCAGACAGTCTAAAAGCGAACATTACAAAGTCAAGAGTGCTATTGAATATGTACTTAGATTATCTTAGGAAAAAAGGCTTTGTGTCTTTCAATGCAAGTCAAGATATAGACTATCCAAAAGACAAGGGTAGAGGGACTCAAAAGAAAGATGCTTTGACAATGGAAGAACTGCAACTCTTTTATGAGTACTACAAAGGACACCGCTTAGAACACGCAATACACCTATTCTTCCATACAGGAATGCGACCACAAGAAATGCAAGCCCTTACATGGGACGATATAGAGTACAAAGAGGATAACTCAATAGAAGTTTATATCACTAAAGCGTGGGGCGAAACTGAAATAGGTAAAGGCACCAAAGAAACAAAGAACCAAAATAGCAATAGACTTATTTATGTTCCACCAAATGAACAACTTGTAAAACTCTTAAAGCAAGCAAAAGAAAACTCTCATGGTTGTAAATATGTATTGTATAATGTAAAATATATGGCACCTATTGAAGAATGTAACTTTTCAAAACGGTATATGAGTGATGTAGCCAAAAAGCTAGGTATTAGAAAGCACATCACAGCTCACTCAATTAGACATACTTACATTTCTTTGTGTCTAAATCAAGGCATTCCTTTGCACACATTGCAAAAGCAAACAGGGCATACAGATGCTACAATGATATTAAAAACATACGGACATAATATTCAACGTATGGAAAAGGCTTTTCAGAATGTGTCTTTCGGCTACTAAAAGAGCAATACGAAAAGACAAAAAAGACATTTGTCAAAGAAATTGCATTTTACCACATTTTGAAATCGCTTGAAAGCCTTGTAAAACCTATGTTTATCCTAAATTGCACTATGTTTTTTACCACACTTTTTGCAGATGTGGTAATTTTACAACAGACAATTTATAACTTTTTGTCTTAGAAAACATGTTTTACCACATTTTTTATACCTTACAAACCCTTATAAAATCTACATTAATAGACAATGTACAAATGTTTTTAACCACACTTGCAAAAAAAAGAGAGCTTCTAAGAATCAAAAACTCTTAGAAACCCTTATAAACACTGGAGCCGACAATAAGACTTGAACTTACGACCTACTCATTACGAATGAGCCGCTCTACCAACTGAGCTATGCCGGCATGACTACTTAGTTATTTTAGCGGATTTTTGACAAAACGTCAAGAATGTTGAAGAAAAAGGTTGAAAAATTAAGCTCCATGAATTTCGGTTGTTAATAATAAATAGCTGTCATGAAGATGCGTATCCTGCATTTTCATGGCAGCTATTTTTAGTGTTTACTATATTTATATATTTTACTGCTCTTTCACATCCACGATTACAAACTCGGATTTAGTACCGGTTTTGAACTGGATAGCCCAGTCGGAAATACCGGAGGTTACGACAAAGTTGGTATTATCACGTTGTTCTAAGCCGTAAAGACGGTCGTTTTGCCCGATACTAAACCAATTGATTAATTGCTTGAGTGGAATCATCTGACCGCCGTGGGTGTGACCGGATAATACGAGATCGGCACCGGCTTTGGCTTCCGCCGCATAATCGCGCGGTTGATGGTCGAGCACGATGATATATTTACTGTGATCGAGCGGATTTATTAAATCGGCGATAGCTGCACGAGATCCGCCAAAATCGAATTCTTCGGACGCATCTTGGCGACCTACGATATAGAAACGGTCATCCAACAAGATGCTTTCATCTTGAAGTACGACAACACCGTTTTTTTCAAGCTCGGCGACTAAATCATCGCCCGTGAAGTCACGTGAACCCGGTCTGTAAAGGGCTTTGTCGTGGTTGCCGAACACATAGTATACGCCGTACTGCGTGTTAACATATTGGAGCGCTTGCGTGGCTTTAATCATTTCCGCTTTAGTTGTTCGTTCATCCACAAAGTCACCGGCAATGACGAGCAAATCAGGTTTAGCTTTTTCAATCGTTTTCAAATGCTTGGCAAAACCGTCAGCATCGAAGGTGGATCCTAAGTGGGAGTCGCCGATGAGGGCGATGCGAAGGTTGCCCACTTTTTTATCAGTCGTCACGGTGTAATCGGTTTGGGCTACATGGTGAGCCTGATACCAGCCGAGGCCGAGATATAAAACAGTAATCAGAATGCCCGCTGCCGCACTTACCGAACGGGAGACGGTAGCGATATCAAACTTCATGGCCAGGATGCGCAAGATTTCGGCAAGGCTCCAGAAGACGGTCAGGTGAAGCAAGACAATGATGGCATTGGTAATGGTATATGACATCCAGATTAAGGCCGTAGGCACGACAATAATAAGGGCGCTCAGAAGCCATGTCATGATCTTACTGCCGTTTGTCAAAACCTCTATAAACGGCAAGCGGCCTACACTATAAATCAGAAATAATAAACTGGCACCGCCCAAGGCAAAGAGGCTGCCAAAAAGTATTAACCACATCATATAAATTCCTCTCTTTTTTCAATAAGCTTAAGGTATAAAATAGTCAGCTTTGATACGCCTATGAATTTGTTTACTCGATATTTTCAGCCATGGCCTGACTACATTTATGAATATACGTCTTGGTGAGCGTCAACAATGTTTCACGTTCCGTTTCGCTTAATTGGCTCATGGCTGTCATTTCACAACTATGAACCTTAGTCATAATTTCCTTAGCTTTAGCCAGGCCTTCGTCAGTCAGATTCACTGTTTTGTTGCGTCGATCCGACGGCAATTCCTCAAGCTGTACCCAACCGTCTTTTAAAAAGGACGTAACAACGGCATTTACCGTTTGTTTTGGTAAAAAGCAACTTTCGGCAATGTCCTTTTGTGTGCAATTGGGATTTTCATAAATCGTCGTCAAAACATCGAGTGCCGTATTGGATAAGCCCATTGATTTGGCGTAGGCTTCATAGGCCACACTCCATTCATGCAGTAAATTGCAATACATGGTAATTTGGTCATTTATTGTTTGTTTCATTAAGCACTCCTAAATGCATTTAAATTTGTTAGATTGTTAAATTCTTAATTTAGTCCCATATGTTAATAGTCCATCAAGGGACTAATATATAATACATCGAACATATTAGAAGTGTCAATGTTTTTTGCATGAAAAAAGCCCACCGAAGTGGGCTTACCGGTTGTACCGGATAGAGTATTTAGTTATGTATAATTGCGAATTCTCCTTTTTTCTTTCGTTTATTCAAAATTTCAATGATTAATAAAATGTACTATTGAACATAAATACGGTATAATTATTATAGCATAATATCGATATAAATTGATATATAAAATGAGTATATATATCAAAATCGGTAAATGATACATGAAGTTGATATAAGATAGTTTCACTTTGAAGCTATGTGGGAGGTTTTATGAAGGCAATTATAGTGGGCGCGACTGGGGCTACGGGGCGCGATTTATTGGAGTTGGTATTGGCCAATCCTATGTTTGATTCCGTTGAGATTTTTGTACGGCGTAATCCGGAAATTATACACGAAAAGTTGATTACCCATATTATAGATTTTGACAATCCGGAATTATGGGCAAAATCCGTAACCGGCGATGTGTTGTTTGCGTGTCTCGGTACGACTCGCAAGGACGCAGGCAGTCAGGAACAGCAGTGGTTAGTAGATTTTTATTATCAGATGGAATTTGCTAAAGCTGCTAAAAAGAATGAAGTACCGCATTATGTGTTGCTCTCTACCGTGATGGCGTCACCGAATTCGCACTTTTTCTACACGCGTATGAAAGGCGAGTTGGAAGAAGCTGTGAAGGGACTTCATTTTTCAAAAACAACGATTATGCGACCACCTGCGTTGGATCGCAAACACACGGATCGGGTAACCGAAACAATCAGTGTAGGGCTTTTAAAATTCTTTAATGACAAGGGATTATTTGAAAACCAAAAGCCCATGCCTACCGATGTCTTGGCGAAAGCTATGATTATGGCCACGAAGATTCAGGACAGCGAATTTGAGATTTGGGAACCGCCGGTTATGTGGAATGCGGGCCTGGCCTATGATGCGGTGGAGCAGGAAGCGTAATAAATAAAGAGTAAAATTAACAGATAAATTAGCCGTGAAAATATCATTGGCATAGATTGTTGCCGGTCCATGTTAAAAAGAGAGTCCGTCTTGATTTGATATTTGTAAATATAAGGCGTACAATAGAGGTAAACGTAGAGATTGATTTGACGTTTGTTTTTGTGTTACATTTTTTCGATTGAAAAGAGGTAATGTGTATGAACGAACAGTTAGCTTTCTTTAAAAAGCCCGAGCCGATTACGGATATCAAGGACGTTAAGCAGTACGATATCGTCGTAGTGGGTGCAGGTTCGCCGGGCGTGCCTTGTGCGTTAAAGGCAGCTGAACTGGGGGCGAAGGTTGCCATTGTGCAAAAATTGAAATCCGCCATGGCAGGCGGTAACTTTGGGGCCGGTGTTTTACTGGACAAGAGTGATCCTTATGATGTGGCGCGCTTAGTAACGCTATTGGAAGCGTCCGCCGATCATCGGGCGAAACGTGGTCTCATTGAAATGTGGGCTAATCATTCAGGGGAAGCCGTAAGCTGGGTGATTGAACAGGCCAAGTTGGCCGGTGCTCAAGTTAAAGACATGGGGACGCCGGTACATGCGGTACTTTTGAAAAAACATGGCTTCAAGATTGAATTTACAACCTGCGTATTCGGGCCAAAACCGTATAATACGGGGCAAGGCATGAAGGCACTTTGTAAATTGGCCGAAGAACGAGGCATCGACATCTATTACGGCACACCGGGTGAACAGCTGGTGCAAGATGAAACGGGTCGTGTTATCGGCGTTATTGCTAAATCGCCGGATGGGTATATTCAGCTGAACGGCTCGAAAGGCGTTGTTTTGGCTACCGGTGACTACGCCAATAATGCTGAAATGATGCATTATTACATGCCGGATATGGATAATTTGAAACGTAAACGCTTTGGATATGACGGCGACGGCCATAAGATGATTGCCTGGGTAGGCGGCCGCATGGAAAATGTGGGCCATACTAAGATGGCTCATGATATGGATGCGGGACTGGCTTCTATGATGGATTCGCCATATTTGCGTGTTAAATTGAATGGTAAGCGCTTTTGCGACGAAGCGTTGGGTATGGACCTTATGAACTGCTACTTGACGAGCAAGGAAGATGAAGGCCATTATTGCCAGATTTTTGACAGTAATTACATTGAACAGGCCAAACGATTGGAGCTTGGCTACGAAGATTTCGAATCCATTAAAAAATGGATGCCGGAAGAAGATGTAGAGCATACCGGTGTTGTACCGGGGCTTATTGCTACTTTTAAAGCGGATACTTTGGAAGAGTTGGCCGCTAAGTTAAAAATTAAAGACGTACCGGCCTTTTTGGCGACCGTTAAACGATATAACGAAATGGCAGCGGACGGACGCGATGTGGAATTCGGCGTGGCCAAAGAAAACTTATGTCCGGTGCTCAAACCACCGTTCTACGGCATTCATCGCCACATTCGTTTCACTGTTTCTTGCTCCGGTATGGTAGTCAATGAACGTATGCAAGTCGTTGATGACGACGATAAACCGATTGAAGGTCTTTACGCGGCAGGCAATTTAGCCGGTCATTTCTATGGCAGCACGGATTATCCGCTGGATGTATTCGGCCTTAACTTGGGCCACAACTACACCCAAGGTTATGTGATTGCTAAAGAGATTATGGGTGAGTTGTAACGACCGAAAAATATAAGCCAAGTGGCTGTTGTTTTGATTCCTAAGGAGGAATGACGTATGAAAGACAAATATGTTTGCACGGTTTGCGGCTATGTGTATGATGAAGCGGCTGAAGGCGTAGCTTTTGCCGATTTGCCTGATGATTGGGAATGCCCTACTTGCGGCGTGCCAAAATCTCAGTTTGAAAAGATGTAAGTTTTAAAACTGTAATTGTTCTTGCCGGGTTAATTGGTAAGATGTCTCCGCTTAGGGCTATGTTAGGATAATTGCCTTGGGTGGTGTGGATTGAAGTTACTCTTATGATTAGTGTGGATTGAAGTATGGTAAAAACCATATTTTACCAGAGAATAGCCCTTGCTTATTTTGAGCGGGGGCTATTTTGCGTTTATAGGAAATAATTTGTATGAATTTGATTTAAAAGCTGCTACAATTATCTTAATAGGTATAATAGCTTTTCGGTCAATTTAACGTCGATTAGAACGTACGGTTTGTTAGACTTTATGGCTGTATCGGTGTCTCATTGAAGTTGAGCTATTGGTCAACTTAGAGGGAGTTTTTTTAAGGAGCTAAATCATGTTTGAAGAGCAAATTGAACGGATTCGTAAGGGGATTGAAACAGCTTTTATTAGTAAACATGAAGTGTCGGACATTATGTATCAACCTCAATTAGTACTTAATAATCCGACAGAGAAGTCGAAGGTAATAGCTACATTGCAATGTGAGTTATACCGTTGTGACAGCTTTAAGTTTAGCGTGGCTTTTATTACTGATAGTGGTATTGAAGGCTTGCTTGGTACTTTAAAAGATCTAGAACAAAAGGGTATTAAGGGACAAATTTTAACATCAGATTATTTATGTTTTATCGAGCCAAAGGCGTTGGCTAAGATTGCACAGCTATCGAATATCGAATTAAAAATTTATCGTACTCAAAGTGATGGTGCTGAAGGATTCCATACGAAGGGATACATTTTTTCTGATGAAGAAGTTTACCATATTATCATTGGCAGTGCTAATTTAACACAGTATGCTTTGTCCGTTAATAAAGAGTGGAATACGAAAGTAGTAACGACTAATCAAGGAGCCTATGCACAAACAATTGTTGGCGAATTCGAGGAAATGTGGAATAGTCCGGCCAGTCAATCGTATGATGATTGTATTGTTGAATATACTCAAGAATATGAGGCAAAAAAGAGGCAATTACAATTACAGAGACAACAGGCTTCTATACAAAGTACTTTATCATCATATGTACCTAAATTAAAACCAAATACAATGCAGGTAGCATTTATGGATTCGTTGGATAATTTAGTCAAAGATGGTAAGAAAAAGGCGTTGTTAATTTCTGCTACCGGTACGGGTAAAACCTATGCTTCGGCATTTGGCGTACAGAGATTACAGCCTAAACGAATTTTGTTTATTGTTCATCGCGAACAAATCCTCAAGCAAGCAATGGACACGTATGAAAAAGTTTTCGGTACTAAAGCTCATACTATGGGGATTTTATCGGGAAACACGACTGATGCATCCATAAAAGATTGCGACTTTATTTTCGCAACTATACAGACCATTTCTAGAGACCATACTCTGAATAGTTTTTCAAAAAATGCTTTTGATGTTGTCATTATCGACGAAGCCCATAGAACTGGTGGCGCGACGTATCAGAAGGTTATGAATTATTTTAAGCCTAAGTATTTATATTTAGGGATGACCGCTACACCGGAACGGTCGGATAACTTTAATGTTTATGAGTTATTTGATTATAATATTGCTTACGAAATACGCTTACAACATGCATTAGAGGATAGACTTTTATGCCCGTTTCATTATTTTGGTATTGCTGATTTAAAAGTTGATGATGAAAGTGTAAAGACGCAAGACTTTAGTCGGCTCATAAGCAACAATCGTGTAGAACACGTAATGGACTATGCCAAATATTATGGCCATAGTGGCGACAGAATTAAAGGCCTCATATTTTGCTCAACTGTAAAAGAGGCTGAGAAATTATCAGAGGCATTTAATAAAAAAGGTTGGCGTACATTGGCTTTGTCTGGGGCTAATACGCAGCAAGAACGAGAAGAAGCTATTAAACGTCTTTGTGATGATAATGTGCCGGAGTCTGAACGCCTCGATTATATTTTGACGGTTGATATTTTTAATGAAGGTGTTGATATTCCGGACATTAATCAAGTTATAATGCTTCGTCCAACGGAATCACCTATTATTTTCGTGCAGCAATTAGGTCGTGGTCTGCGTAAGGCTAATAATAAAGAGTATGTGGTAGTATTGGACTTTATTGGTAACTATAATAATAACTTTATGATTCCGGTAGCTCTGTCAGGAGATCGAACCTATAATAAGGACAACATGCGTCGTTATGTAAGCGAGGGTACGAGCGAGATTCCAGGGTGCTCTACTATTCACTTTGATGCGATTACGAAGGAAAGAATTTATAAGGCTGTTGATACGGCTCGACTTAGTGTAACGAAGTTCCTTAGAGACAAATATTTTGAGTTAAAAAATAAATTAGGCAAAATTCCGGCTCTCGATGATTTTGATAAATTCGGTGGTATTGATGTATCCATGATTATTAATAAATTTGGATCGTATCATGAATTTTTAAAGAAATATGATGATACCTATACAATTAATCTAACTGAGGATGAAGAAGCATTTTTGAAAATTTTGTCGCAAAAATATATGCCGGGAAAACGCATCCATGAATTGCTACTCTTGAACACAATTGTTAATAGTGATGCCATTAAATGGAGTGATTTTGTAAATACACTTGAGACAACGTATAACTTAGATAATTCCAAGTCTTTGCATGATAGCGTATTTAATGTGTTATCCGGTAATTTTTACACTGGTTTTGCGGCTAAGCTTTACAAAGACCATCCGTTTATTATCGAAAATAATGGCATGATTGAGAAGTCGCCAATATTTGCTAAAGCACTAGATAAAAAGGAATTTAAGGCAATTATAAAAGAACATATTGAGTATGGTATTTGTAATTATAAAAAAGTGTTTGGTCAATTATTTAAACATAGACCATTTCAGTTATATGCTAAATATACCTACGAAGACGTATGTCGTTTATTAGAATGGCCTGAAAATGTTGTAGCACAAAATATGGGTGGTTATAAATATGATGCTCATACGAATACGATGCCGGTTTTCATTAATTATGAAAAAGAAGAAGGTATTGCCGATACAATTAATTACGAGGACCGATTTGTACATCAACGACATCTAATTGGTTTATCTAAATCAAATAGAACAGTGGCTTCGCAAGATGTAATTCGGTTGTCGAATAGCAATAAAGATAATGTTGTAATTGATTTATTTGTGCGTAAAAATAAGGATGATGAAGGATCTAAAGAATTCTATTATTTAGGAACTATGCAATCTAATGGTGTTACAGAATCTGTTAAGATGAAATCTGATACAGGAAGTGATGTAAATGCTGTTGAAATCCACTATATTTTGGATCAGCCGGTTCGTGAAGATATTTATGATTACATTACAACGTGAGATGTTAATTGAGGATAGGAGAAGTAATGAAGCAAATTGAAGTAGTCGCAGCAATTATCCGACATGATGATACGTTTTTGGCGACTCAACGTGGATATGGCGAATTTAAAGATGGTTGGGAATTTCCCGGAGGTAAAATAGAACCCGGTGAAGAGCCTAAGGAAGCGTTGAAACGTGAGATTAAAGAGGAATTAGCTGTCGATATTGAAATTCAAGACTTTCTGTGTACGGTGAAATATCAGTACGATACATTCCATCTTACGATGCATTGCTATATCTGCGAGCTAGTGGACTCTAAAATTACGTTGTTGGAACATGAGGCGGCTAAGTGGTTAACAATTGATGCGTTAGATAGTGTTGATTGGCTACCGGCTGATGTTGAAGTTGTTGAAAAACTGAAAGTTTGGGCTAAATAATTAGTTGTGCTGTAACAAGAGGTGAGGATTTTTCTTTGCCTCTTTTTGCGTTGGTTTTATCTATATTCGTTTTACTTTTATAGCAGTTGACTCGCACCAATAGTGGATTCTTGACTATTGGTGTATTTTAATTTACTTATCGTAGTTAAACTTATATAATAAAGATCAAAACGCAATAGACGTTGCAATATTTTAGTAGATTTAATTTGTGATATATAAGGAGGCAATTGGAACGATGAAACCTTTTTTGAAATGGGTTGGCGGCAAAAATCAGTTGCTCCCTTACATAGAGGAATACTATCCATTTGAAGATAAAAATATAAATAAATATGCGGAACCTTTTATTGGTGGCGGCGCAGTGTTATTTGATATATTAAGTAAATATGACTTAGATGCTGTGTACATTAGCGACATCAACAAGAGTTTGATCAATACATATAAAAGCATTCAACAGCATGTTGATGATGTTATAGCACGACTAGTATCTTATCAAGAAAAGTTTTGGCCTATAGAACAAGAGGGCAGAAAAGAGATTTTTTATAAAAATCGAGACAGATATAATGAATTATTGGGTTTGGACTTTTTAGCTAATATTAATACTGAGCCTCTTACTGATAAGCATATAGAGTTAGCCTCGCTCTTTATTTTTTTGAACCGTACATGCTTTAATGGTTTGTATCGGGTTAATCGAAATGGTTTTTATAATGTACCAATGGGGGCTTATAAGAAACCTTTAATTTGTGATGCGGAGAATTTAGTTGAGGTAGCTAAAGCCTTAGCTAAAGTGCATATTGTTTGTGATAGTTATAAAGCTGTAGATGATTTTTCAGATAAGCAGACTTTTGTCTATATTGATCCGCCGTATCGGCCTCTTTCGGAAACAGCTAATTTTACGTCATACAGCGAATATGAATTTAATGATGATTCGCAACGAGAGTTGGGTGCATTTGCACATCACTTAGATGATAAGGGCGTTCGTGTGTTATTAAGTAACTCAGATCCCAAAAATACGAATCCGGACGATGAGTTTTTTGACGAAATTTATAAGGGTTTTAATATTGAAAGAATTTTTGCTAACCGAGCTATAAATAGCAAAGGCTCTAAACGTGGGAAGATTACGGAGTTGCTGATTAGTAATTAATAATTTTAAAAGAAAAGTTAAATTAGGGATATTCTTAATGGCTATTTGCTGTTAATTTTTTAGTGTTTATTGTATTAGGAATAGTGTATAGGGAGGAAAGTGTTATGAAACGTGATTTTACTAATTGGCTAGCAGAATTTAAGGACAGTATTGCTAATTATCAGTACTACATAAATTTTGAAAAAATTTATGGTAATATTGATAAAATTAAGGTTGAACTAAATATTTTAAACTCTCTAATTGGCTCAAAAAATATCGAGTCTGAGTTTGAAGGTCTAGTAGCTAAATACCCGGAAGTTCTAAAATGTATCCCGCTTCTATTGGCTGTTAGAGCAAACGAAATCTATGCAATAGATGATGATGGGGAATTTTTATTCAATTTTAAAAAAATGAACTACTCAGCTGATGCGTATAAAATGTTCATGAGAAAAACGGGCTTGTTTGATTTAATGGCTAATCATATTATCAGTAATCTCATTGATTATGCAACCGGCGTAGAAACCGGCTTAGACTCAAACGGGCGTAAAAATCGTGGTGGACATTTGATGGAGGATTTAGTAGAATCATATATTAAAAAAGCTGGTTTTGAGCGTAATATAAGCTACTTCAAGGAAATGTATATTCGTGATATCACTCGAAATTGGGGAATTGATTTATCTGCTATTTCTGATAGAGGGCGAAGTGAAAAGCGATTTGATTTTGTTATAAAGACCGAGGCTATGGTATATGGTATTGAAACTAATTTCTATGCCGGTGGTGGTAGTAAGTTGAATGAAACAGCTCGTAGCTATAAGACCTTGGCGATGGAGTCGAATACGATTGATGGATTTTCTTTTGTTTGGTTTACTGACGGTAAAGGCTGGAACAGTGCCAGACATAATTTAGAAGAAACTTTTGACATAATGGACCATATTTATAATATAAAAGATTTGGAAAATGATATTATTTCAAAAGTTATAAAATGAGGAAGTGTATTTGTAAGTTATGGCTGTAAAGAAAATTAAAAAATGGGAACCTGAAGATTTTGAATTGGAGATGACAACCCATTGGTCTTTTCCAAAAAGGGGGGATTGGGCTACCCACGATGCGAAGTGGCGTGGCAATTGGTCACCATATATTCCGAGAAATATTTTGTTGAGATACTCTCAACCCGGTGATTTAGTATTGGATCAATTTGCCGGTGGGGGCACAACTTTAGTTGAAGCTAAGTTATTAAATCGTAATATTATTGGGGTTGATTGTAATGATGTAGCGTTAGCACGTTGTGAAGAAAAAATAGATTTTGAACATGATGGCGCTGATGGTAAAGTTGTGGTGCGTAAAGGCGATGCCAGAAATCTTGATTTTGTTGCGGATGAAAGTATTGATTTGATTTGTACGCATCCTCCATACGCTAATATTATTAAGTATAGCGATGGTATTCCGGAAGATTTATCACAACTTAAAATTAAAGATTTTTTAGAAGCAATGAAACCGGTTGCCAATGAATGTTACCGCGTTTTAAAGAAAGATAAGTTTTGTGCAATCCTCATGGGAGATACGCGACAAAAAGGCTGTATGCAGCCTATGTCGTTTGACGTTATGAAAATATTCCAAGACGCTGGCTTTACTTTAAAAGAATTAATCATTAAAGAACAACATAATTGTAGGGCGACGGGGTATTGGAAAACAAATAGCGTAAAATATAATTTCTTATTGATTGCCCATGAATATTTGTTCGTATTTAGAAAATAATAGAAATTATATGTAAAAGAGTAATAAATGTGTAGCCTATTATCATGTATGAATTATGTGTTAATAGGCTACGTTCATTCTTGATATATGTGCTAATACGTATTATAATAAGTGTAAGGTAAAGGGGAATAAAAGGTTGGTGAGTGTGTTTGACTACACCAAAAGAGTTAATGCGGGTTTTAGTAAAAGATGGATGGTACATTGATCGAGTTAGGGGCTCTCATCATATATTAAAACATCCAACAAAAAATGGGCGTGTAACTGTAGCATTACATAAAGAAGATTTAAAACCTAAAACATTGCAAACAATATTAAAACAAGCAGGACTTAAGTGATAGATTGATATAAATTACTCGAGTTAAAATTATATTATTGTTTAAACATAAAGGAGGCGTAAGATGAGAAAAGAAATGTACCCAGCCATATTTAGCTCCGATGGCCAAGGTGGATATACAGTAATCTTCCCTGATTTATTAGGCTGTGTAACTGAAGGTAATACATTGACAGAAGCGGTTGAAATGGCTGAGGATGCATTAGGCCTTTACTTATATTCTTTGAGTGAGGATGGCGAAGCATTTCCTCAACCAACGAATCCTGTTGATATCGAGACTGAAAAAGGTGAGTTTATAGATTTAGTTAAATGGGATGAAGAAGAATATTTGAGGAAAACAGATAACAGGGCTGTTAAGAAAACTCTCACTATCCCGAGCTGGTTAAATCATAAAGCTGAAGAAAAGCAACTTAATTTCTCTCAAATATTACAGCGTGCACTAAAGCAAGAGTTGGATTTAATATAATGATTTAATATTTTAATAATCTAATCTTCGTTTATCTGAGAGCCCCCTCGAAATTGTCGAGCGGGCTCTCTTTTGTTATACTTATATTGGTTTAATTTGATATACATAATCAATAAATATATTCAAAGATTCATTTTAAAGGAGTATTTCATGTCTGCCACGACTACACTATATATGCGACTTAAAGGCTTTGCCAACGGGGCGATAGATCTTCTATCAGCCCTGTTTTTACCGATAATTGCCTTACTGGTTTCGACCGGTATTTTAAAAGGCATTTTTATTTTGCTCACGGTTAATCACCTGGTACCGGAAGGTTCGAGTACCTATGTGATTCTAAATGCCATGAGCGATGCGTTTTTCTATTTTATACCGGTGTTCTTGGCCTATACGGCGGCGAAGCGGTTTAAAACGGATCCATTTACGGCGATGCTACTGGCCTGTGTGTTGGTGTATCCGGAGGTAACGCAGCTCATGAAAGCGCCGGGCGCCGGCGGTATGGAGTCGGTAGAGGCGTTAGTGCAAAGTTTGGCAGCCACAATGGGGCAAGGCGGAGACGGCGGTGCGGTGGCAACGATGTTCGGCAATTCCGGTGGGGCCGGCAGTTGGCAAGGCCCAGATTTATTCGGTTGGCCCGTGGGGCAGGTTATGTATCCTTCGTCGGTTATTCCGATTTTGTTGGCCGTTTACTGCTTACAATATGTAGAGCGCTTGGGGTAAAAACTATTCCCTGAAGCGGTGCGTGGGCTGTTTACACCGCCCCTTTGCATTATTGTGATGACACCGTTCACCTTGGTGATTTTAGGACCGATTGGTACCTGGCTTGGTGCTTTGTTGGGTGTTGGTTATGAAGTGGTGTACGGGCTCAGTCCTTTAGTGGCGGGCCTTATTGTGGGTACGGTACAACCGTTTATTGGTATGTTGGGACTCCAATGGGGGTTTTTCCCCATTGCCATTAACAACGTGGCAGTCTACGGTTTTGATACCTTAATGCCGCTATTTGGTACGGCCATGTTTGCTCAGGCGGGGGCTGCCTTGGCGGTAGCGTTACGCAGTAAAAATAAAGTGTTTAAGACGGAAGCCTTTTCAGCCGGCGTAATTGCCTTATTAGGCGTAACAGAACCGGCTGTATTTGGTGTTACGTTGCGTTTGAAACGACCTATGGTTTGTGCTTGTATTGCCGGCGGTTTAGGCGGTGCCCTAGCGGGATTCTTTAAGGTAAGTGCAGCGGCTTTTGCCATTCCCGCAATTACAACGCTCCCGGTATTTATGGGACCGTCCTTTATGTGGTATTTGACGGCTTTGGGAATCGCCTTTGGCTTAAGTTTTGTACTGACGTTGGTAGTTGGTTTTCACGATATTGCGAGTACGGAAAGTTCAGAAGTTAATATATAAAGAGTAAAGAATAAATGATTTTAAAATTCAATGGGCGTAGGATTTAGCCGGGTTAGAAGGTGTTTTTACCCACACTTTTTGTCCACCTAAGAAATGAAATTTTAACTATATAAACCAAAAAAGACTTATCTCTGATACACCGTTTTATAATGATGCGGAATCAGAGATAAGTCTTTTTGTTAGCCCTTAAGAGCTGTTTTTAATATTAGTACAATGTTTTTTTCAAAAAATCGTATTAGTACCAGATGTAACGAATTAATACGATGATGGCCAACGGATACATAATCCAGTGTACTTCTTTAGTACGGCCGGCAACGATTTTAAGAAGTGGGTACATGATAAGGCCGGCGGATACGCCATTAGCGATGCTGTAAGTGAAAGGCATCAAAGCGATAACCATGAAAGCCGGGAAGGCTTCAGTCCAATCGGAGAAGTCGATGTCTCGAATCGGTTCCATCATCAAGGCACCAACCAAGATTAAGATTGGGGCTGTCGCACAGTTAGGTACGAGGGTGATTAGCGGCGCGAAGAGTAACGCCAAGAGGAACAAGATACCGCAAGTAACGGCGGTTAAACCGGTACGACCACCGGCACCGACACCGGCCGCACTTTCTACGAAAGCGGTAATGGTGCTGGCCCCTAAAAGGGCACCGAAGCTTACGCCGACGGCATCAACGGTCATGGCTTTACCAAGGCCAGGGAATTTACCTTCTTTAGGATTAGCGATACCTGCTTTGGTAGCTGTCCCGATTAAGGTACCCATGGAGTCGAATAATTCAACAAAGGTGAAGGAGAAGATAATGGTTACGAGGCCCATGCTCATGGCGCTGCCGATATCTAATTGGAAGAAAGCGGCTTTGCTAAAATCAGGCACGGCGATAATGGAGAAGTTTTCAGGGAGCTGAGCATTACCGGTAGCATATGCTAAGATACTGGTAACAACGGCGCCGATAATGAAGGAGCCTTGTACGTTGCGTGCCATCAAGAGGGCTGTGAAAACAAGTCCGAAGAGGGCTAAGGCTACTTGCGGATCCAAGAGGTTACCTAAGGTCAAGATGGTTTCGGAAGAGCCCGGTGTGGAATGACCTTTAGTGGCGATGACTTGGGCCAGGCTGTCCGGCGACAAGGATAAGGTAATGGCCATGAGACCGGATAATTTCAAACCGATAATGGTGATGAAAAGGCCGATACCGACGGTAATGGCGATTTTCATGGATGCCGGAATACCTTCAACGATGTGTTGACGTACCGTGGTGAGGGTTAAGATTAAGAAAACGATACCGGAAATAAATACGGCCCCCAATGCGGTTTGCCAAGCGACGCCCATACCGAGTACAACGGTAAAGGTATAGAAGGCGAGTAGGCCTACGCCCGGTGCCAAACAAATCGGATAGTTAACGATGAGCCCCATGGCAATTGTAATGATGCCGCCGCCTAAGGCTGTGGCGATGAGGACTGCGTCTTTATCCATGCCGGCGATGCTGAGTAGATTCGGCGCCAAGAAAAGAATATACGCCATGGTGATAAAGGTGGTTAAGCCGGCGATAATTTCACCTTTCACCGTTGTCTTACGCTCACTGAGCGCAAACAGTTTTTCTAACATATAATGACCTCCTATATATGTGAATTATAAATTCACCCCTATTGTATCATGGTAAATCAGAAAAGTAGAGAGGTAAATAGAGAAAATTAGAATGGTAAAGAGGCCAATAAAGAAATTTGGTAGGGTAAACCGGAAAAATAATAAGGGCGGGTGCGAAAAGTATCGATAATTTTAATTCCCCTCTTTGATAGGGGATAAATCTTGTGATATAATGAATTTAGTAATTCCTACTGTGAAAGAGGTATATGAACTATGAAAATTTCAACTAAGGGTCGTTATGCTTTACGCGTATTAGTTGACCTTGCAGAACATGGTACTAAGAAGAACGTGTCTATCCGCGAAATTGCGGAACGTCAGCGTATTTCCGATAAATATTTAGAAGGCATTGTAGCACGCTTGAGTGCGGCCGGTTATGTAAAAAGTGTACGTGGTAAATACGGCGGTTATCGCTTGTCGATGGAGCCGAAAGATTACACGGTTTATGATATTTTGCGTGCTGCGGAAGATTCGATTGCTCTTGTAGCTTGCTTGGAAGATGAAGTAAATCAGTGTCCACGCAGCAAAACTTGCATGACCTTGCCTTTATGGGAACATATGCAGGCTCAGTTTAAAGAGTATATGGAAAAATTAACCTTACAAGATGTGTTGGACAAAAAGTTTGACGTATCTGATGAGTCGGATGATGAAGAGGCTCACTCGGCCGAAGGCCAAACTGCTGATGCGGCAGCCACTGACGACACTTCCGCTGACGTAACCGGTAAGAGTACACCGGCTTAGTAAAAGCAGCCCACATAATGAGACTGTGGTAAAAACAGCCAAGATAATGAGACTGTAGTAAAAAGTAAATAGCGATAAAGTATACGAAGAATAACTGTTAAAGTTATAAAACACCTTTAAGTGGTACAATCTGCATTTACTTTTTAGGGGAAAAGTGTGGGCTGATGCCGGAAGGTGTTTTTCTTTTTGACGCGGGTCGTTACAATGGGGGGATGAGCCATTTAGATTTTGCGTAACGTTTATTTTTTAGACGAGGCACTCACCTTGACAGGGGTAGTCGCATTGTATAGAATTATATTGTGAACTAATTAATTGAGATAAGGAGAAAAACCTTGATAGATACAAATATAGAGGAACTGGCTCTAAAGAATCAGTTATGTTTTCCCTTGTACGCCTGTGCGAAGGAGATTGTCAGAGCTTATCAGCCGTTATTGGAACCTTTAAATTTAACATATACGCAATATATTGTGATGATGGTTTTGTGGGAACACAGCCATTTGAATGTAAAGTCCCTGGGCGAGTATTTATATCTCGATTCGGGAACACTTACGCCATTACTGCGTAAAATGGAAGCCAAAGGCTTTTTAACACGGACGCGCTCCAAAGAAGATGAACGAACCGTCATTATTTCCATTACGGATGAAGGCCGCGAATTGCAACAGCGGGTAGCCCATGTGCCGAAGGCGATGGCTGAGGTGGTAAACCTGACGGATGAAGAATTCACCACCATGTATAAACTGTTGTACAAATTGATTGCGCAGCTAACCGGACGGGAACAAAAAGTATAATTGTAGCTATTTAGTGTGAGCTCCTTTAGTATGATCAAGGAGCTTTGCTTTGTTTGAATAAAAGTATAAGTATATGACAACAAATGTTGCCTTAAAACTGTGAAATTTTAAAACTGTGAAATGAATTGCCGAAGGGCAATTTTTGAAGAAAGAAGGAATCATATGGCAGATGCGAGAGGCGGAATGCGCAACGTATGGCTGTTAACCGGTTGTATGACGGGTTTATCCATATGTTATACGATGTTGATACCGTTTTTGCCGGTATATTTGTTGGAATTGGGTGTGGGCCACGATAGCGTGGCTATTTGGTCCGGCGTTGTCTTTTCCATTACGTTTTTTGTAGCCGGCGTCATGGCTCCGATTTGGGGGCGCATGGCGGACACGAAGGGTAAGAAGCTCATGGCCATTCGTGCCGGTATTTTAATTGGTATTTCTTATATTTTAACGGGTTTTGTGCAAGATGCGTGGCAATTGTTTGCGACCCGTGCGTTGATGGGCTTTGCCAACGGCTTTATGCCGGCGGCCATGACCATGGTCTCCCTTAGTGTGCCGAAAGAAAAAACGGGCACGGCCTTGGGGATTTTTCAGACCGGTTTAATCGTAGGTAATGTTATCGGGCCGCTTCTCGGTGGTTTGATTGAAGCGGTTGTGGGCATGAGGCCCGTATTTTTCATTGCCGGTGGCGTTTTATTCGTGGCCAGTGCGGTGGTATTCTTCTTTGTAAAAGAACCGCATATGGGCGATGCGCAGCCGGTGGAAACGACTTCGTTCCGCGAAGATTGGAATTTTGTTAAGGGCCGTAAAGTATTGACGGATTTATTATGGTTGTATTTCATTATGCAGGCCGCTATCTTAATGTTGCAGCCTATTTTGGCGCTTTATGTAGGGCAGTTGCAAGGGACGATGGAAGGGGCCGCTCTCTTGGCCGGTACAATCTTGAGTGTCGGCGGTTTGGCCGGTGCGGTAACAACTAATATTTGGGCCGCTTTCGGGCAGCGTAAGGGTTATTTTAAAGCAGTATTTTACGCCCTTTGCGGTACCGGTATATTCTTGTTTTTACAAAGTATGCCATTCGGCATTACCTGGTTTGGCAGCTTGCAGATTTTAGTAGGATGTTTCATCGTAGGGGTTAACCCGTTGTTGAGTGCGGCGTTAGCTCATTATACAGAACCGGCGTTCCGCGGCCGCGTATTCGGTATGGCTACGACGGCGAACCAGTTCGGTTGTATGGTGGGACCACTCTTTGCGAGTGGTGTAACCACATTCTTTGGCATTCAGTATGTATTCTTGGTAACCGGCGTGCTCTTGATGTTCGTGGCGTACCAAGTGTATCAACGCCGTGTTAAAGCGGCCGATGCTTTCTAATATAGGCACGCACTGTATTTTGAGTTAGGCAGGACCAACTGAAATCGTTGCAATACGTTAAAGAGTTTAATGCATTTTATATATCGATTTATTTCGTTTTATGCTTTTACAGCGTATTGATTTAATGGTATAGTGTTATCAATATGATGTAATATGATGTTAAATCAGAGCATTATATGAGATGAGAGACAAAAGAGAGTTAAAAGAGAAAGTGAGGTCAATTTATGGCTATTCAAAGTGTTTATGCAGATAAACGAACAATTTATGTGGCAGGTGGCTGCTTCTGGGGTGTAGAAGCGTATTTTAAACGTGTAGCCGGCATTTTGGGGACTGCCGTAGGTTATGCGAACGGTAAAACGGAAAACCCGACGTATGAAGAGGTATGTCATAATGATACGGGCCATGCGGAAACGGTGCGCCTCGAGTATGATCGCCACATTATTTCCTTGGAAGAAATTTTACTACATTTGCTCAGAATTATAGATCCTTATTCTGTGAATAAGCAGGGCGGCGACGTAGGTACGCAGTATCGTACGGGCATTTATTACACCGATGAAGCAGATAAAGCTCGTGTGGAACGCCTGTTTAAAGCGGTGGATCCGGAAGGAAAATTTGCCGTTGAAGTGTTGCCGCTGGAACAATTCTTTGATGCGGAACTCTATCATCAGGATTATTTGGATAAAAAACCTAATGGCTATTGCCATGTGGCGTTATATAAAGCGGACGAACCATTGGTGGATTTGCCGGCTTATGTGAAGGAAGATAAGGACGCCTTAAGAAATCGTATCGGTGATGATGCGTACGCCATTACCCAGGAAAGTGCGACGGAACATCCGTTTACCGGTGAATATGACGACTTTTTTGAAAAAGGCATTTATGTAGATATTGTAACGGGGGAACCGCTCTTTATATCCTCCGCTAAATTTAACTCCGGTTGCGGTTGGCCGGCATTCTCGCGGCCTATTACGGCAAATTCGGTAGTATATAAAGAAGATCTTTCGATTCCGGGCCGTCCGCGCGTCGAAGTGCGCAGTGCTCATGGGGATTCCCACTTGGGCCATGTTTTCACAGATGGCAAAGAAGATTTGGGCGGTCTTCGTTACTGTATTAACAGTAAATCCTTGCGCTTTATTAAGGCCGAAGATATGGCCAAAGAAGGCTATGGTGCTTGGTTGCCATTGTTGGATGAAGAAGTATAAATTTTAATACGAAATAAGGTTTTGGTCGTAATTAGCGACATAATATAAAAGCTGGTACAGTCGGTATAGTCTGCTGTGCCGGCTTTTTGCATGTTGAAATTAAGTATTTTAAAATTTTACAAAGAAAATACTTGTAATTATTATAATTACATCTTATAATAGAGTCATACGATGAAAGTGAATGTAATTCCCATTCAGCTGGAAATTTTTGATGGCATAGATGTTTGGGAATAGTACTTCAGATATGATTAGTTTTCCGTTATCCCCTTAAGAACGCATTGACGGAACGTATCCGATTGTGAATTTGGGGCTGTAAGAAAGGGAGTTTTACTATGAGTGAAACAATTAATACGTCTAAAATGCCGGTGCTGTTTATCGGTCACGGTTCACCTATGAATTTAATTGAAGATAATCCTTGGACAAAGGAATGGGAAGCACTGGCGAATCTTACCCCGCGTCCAAAAGCTATTTTAATGATTTCGGCACATTGGTATACGGCCGGCAGTTTTGTACAAGTGGATGAAAAACCGGCTATGATTTATGATATGTATGGTTTCCCTGATCCGATTTATCAATTGCAGTATCCTGCAGAAACCTCCAAAGCTTTAATCGAACGTATACAGGAACGTTTGGGTGCTCAGGTGGCTATGAAAGAAGACCGCGGTTATGATCATGGGGCCTATGCACTGCTTTTGAAAATGTATCCTGATGCAAAGATTCCGGTAGTGCAGTTATCGGTTAACTATAAAGCTGATGCCCGTGAATGGTTTGCTATGGGGCAGGCGTTATCCGTTTTGCGCGATGAAGGTGTCTTGATTTTAGGCAGTGGCGACATTGCGCATAATTTGCGTTTAATCAACCCGAATATGGGTAATAAAGGCTTCCCCGAAGCGGAAGCGTTCGAGGAAGCCTTACTTGCTAAGATAAATCCTGAAAAGGAAAATGATTTAGTTGGCGCCTTAAAATGGGAAGCCCTTGAAGGGGCTCGCGTAGCCGCTGAATCACCGGATCACTTGGCGCCGTTCTACTACTGCCTTGGTGCTGTATTAGGTGAAGGCGATGTAAAAGAGCTTACCTTGCCGCCGGTTGATATTCATACCCATGATTATGTATGGGGCAGTTTAAGCATGACCAGCTTGGCTTGGGGGCTGAAGTAATTAATGCGCCGCAGTACGCTGATTTAAGGATTGCAATGCATTTACGATAGGAACTTCCGCTGCTGATAAGATGACAATCATAATGAAGTCGGCCGGAATGTCGAAGGCAAAGGCTACCCAGAAGATATCGCTCAATGGTACACTCTGGTTCAAATACCAGGCTAGAATGGCGATTTTGTAGGATAAGCCGAATATATAGGTTATAACGATGCCTATGGTGTTAAGTGCGAAATAGCCTTTGAGCGTGTGAATTTTATAACGCTGTTTTAATTCGGCCAAAACACCGGCGGTAATGATGAAGCCAATGAGATAGCCGAAGCTTGGGCGTACGATGTACCCGAGACCACCGCCGCCGGCGAAGATAGGAATGCCGATAAGACCCATTAGTACATAGGTGGCAACGGAGCCCCAAGCGTAACGGGGCGGCAAAATGACCGCGGCTAAGAGCACAAAGGTAAACTGCAACGTATAATAATCAAAATAAGGCAATGGAATCTGGATGCGTGCGCCTACCGTCAACAAGGCAATCATTAAAGCGGCGCGAAATAATAAACGTGTTTTCATTTGAAAAACCTCCTCTACTATACCTGTTCTAAGTATACTAGGGGAGGTTTATTTTATCAACCTATACTTTTGATAGGGTTTACAATACACGATCTTACATCATGGCATGTCTTGAATTATGATACATATTTCATCATAGATATGAAACGCAGGTTGTGGAGATGGTTACAGCCTGCGTTTCACGTCTTTTGTTTACATAATGGTTGCCATGATGGCTTTTTGCATGTGCAGACGATTTTCCGCTTCGTCAAAAATAACATTAGCCTGTGCTTCGAATACTTCGTCGGTGATTTCTTCTTCCCGATGAGCCGGCAAGCAGTGCATTACAATTGGATTTGAATTAGCTGTGCTAAGGACTTGGCTGTTAACTTGGAAGCCTTTAAAAATCTGCAGCCGTTCTTCGTATTCCGATTCCTGGCCCATGCTGGCATAGACGTCGGTGTAGAAAATATCGGCGTTTTTAGCAGCAGCCATCGGATCGTTTAAGATTTCGATAGAGCCGCCCGATTGTTTGGCATCCGCTTCGGCTTTGGCAATAATGTCTGGATTCGGTTCATACCCTTTAGGTCCGGCAAAGGCAAAGTTAAGGCCTAATTTAGCACAGGCGAACATGAGGGAGTGGGCCATATTGTTACCGTCACCGATAAAGGTGAGTTTTTTACCTTTTAAATCTTTCCCTTTGTATTCGATGGCCGTCATCATATCCGCCATGGCTTGGCATGGATGGAGTAAGTCGGTAAGGGCATTGATGACCGGCACACTGGCATATTCGGCCAGTTCGAGTACCGTATCATGAGCAAAGGTACGAATCATGATGCCATCCACATAGCGAGAGAGAACGCGAGCTGTATCTTTGATGGGTTCGCCGCGGCCGATTTGTAAATCGCGACCGGATAAGAAAAGTCCCTGTCCGCCCAGTTGGTAAATGCCGGTTTCAAAAGAAACACGGGTACGGGTGGAGGCTTTTTCAAAAATCATGCCCAAGGTTTTGCCTTGTAAATAGGGATGAGGAATGCCTGCTTTTTGTTTTTGTTTTAAATCGGCAGCCAAGTCGAGCAGCTGCCAAACTTCTTCCGTGGAGAGGTCGTGGATGGAAATAAAATCGTCACCTTTTTTCATAATAGGCTCCTTTCTATAATTAGGACGGCTTACGGCGATCGGAATGCTGCGATAGCATTATTCTATCGTGCAGGCATTTCAAATCATAAGTCGGATTATATAAGCTAGAACTAGTCGACGTAATCCGGTAATACTTCGTTTAATGTGGCTATTAAAGTATCTACGTCTTCTTTAGTAATAATGAGTGGCGGTACAAAGCGCAAGACATTGCCGGCGGTGCAATTGATGATGAGGCCTTTGGCAAGGCAATCGTTAACAATATCGCGGCCCGGTTTCGTGAGCTCCATGCCAACTAGGAGACCTTTGCCACGCACTTCCGTAATGAGTGTCGGAAATGCTTGTTGCAAAGTTTTTAGTTGAGCAATTAAATAGTCGCCGACGGTGGCTGCATTAGCCATTAGATTTTCCGCTTTTATGGCGGTAAGTACGGCATTGGCGGCCGCACAGGCTAAGGGATTGCCACCGAAGGTAGAGCCGTGATCGCCAGCATGAAAGGTATTGGCTAGCTTTTTGGTACTTAAAAAAGCGCCGATAGGCACCCCGCCGGCCAGGCCCTTGGCGAGTGTTACGATATCCGGCTGGATACCGAAGTGTTCGTAGCCGAAGAATTTACCTGTTCTGCCCATACCGGCTTGAATTTCATCGATAATGAGCAAGGCGTCATGTTGCTCACAAAGGGCTTTTACTTCTTTTAGATAGTTTGCATCGGGAACATGGACGCCCCCTTCGCCTTGAATGGCTTCCAGCATGACGGCACAGGTTTTGTCGTTAATTTTTGCCTTGATAGCGTCGATGTCGCCGAAGGGAACGTAGTCAAAACCACCCGGCAAGGGGCCAAAGCCTTGATGATATTTTTCTTGGCCCGTGGCGGTCAAGGTAGCCAAGGTACGACCGTGAAAACTGTGTAAGGCGGTGATGATTTGTACTTTTTCCGGGTCTTTGGCGGTGGCGTATTTACGGGCTAATTTAATAGCTCCTTCGTTAGCTTCCGCCCCGGAATTGGCAAAGAAGACTTTATCCATACCGCTTAAAGCTTTGAGTTTGGCCGCTGCTTCAGCTTGCACTTCCGTGTAGTATAAATTGGAGCAGTGAATCATTTTAGCGGCTTGTGTAGCGATAGCATCAACTAATGGTGGATAGTTATGACCGACTACGTTAACGGCGATGCCGGCGAGATAATCTAAATAGGCTTTACCGTTAGTGTCGTATAAATAAGCGCCGTCGCCGTGGTCGAGGACGATGTCGTACCGGGCAAAGACGGGAAAATAGTCTTGTTTATCGTGATTAATAATATCCGTTGTATTCATGGGGAACCTCCTTAGTCATGGATTAATTGCGGCACGCTCGGAAGCACTGCCAAAGGTGGGGGGGCTGCTAAAGGTGGGGTTCTGCCGAATGTGGGGTGATTCGGTTAATTTAAATGATCTCTGTGCCGATCCCTTTGTTGGTAAATAGTTCGAGCAATAAGGCATGCGGTTCGCGACCGTCGATGATGGTAACACGTTTGGTGCCGCATTCAAGGGCATGTAGAACGGCTTCCACTTTAGGAATCATACCACCTTGGATGGTGCCGTCTTCAATCATGGCGACAGCGTCAGCTTTAAAGATGCTGGATAAGAAGCTCTTCGGGTCATCAAGGGAGGTATAAATCCCTTTCGTATTGGTGAGCATGAGTAGTTTTTCCGCTTGTAAGGCACCGGCTACTTCAGCCGCCACATAATCGGCGTTAATGTTATAGGTCGTTTCGCCTTTACCCACCCCAATCGGGGAGATGACCGGTACATAGCCTTTATCTAAGAGGTCGTTAATAATCTCAGTGTTTACTTTCGTTACTTCACCGACAAAACCGATATCTACGTGATTGATTTGGCCACCCGCTTCGTGGACTTCGGCTAATTTTTTATGGGCCATCAGTAGGTTGGCATCTTTCCCGGAAAGGCCGATGGCGGGGATGCCTAAGGTGTTGAGACGGCTTACGATTTCAGCGTTAATTTTACCGCCTAATACCATTTCGGCAATAGTTACCGTTTCTGCGTCGGTGACGCGCAGACCGTTTACAAATTGGCTGGTTTTACCCACTTTTTCTAAAAATGCGGTTATATCCGGCCCGCCGCCGTGGACGATGACCGGTTTAATACCGATGCACTTCATAAGGGCGATGTCTTGCATTACTTTGTTCTTTAATTCTTCGCTAATCATGGCATTGCCACCGTATTTGATGACCATGGTTTTGCCGGCGAATTTTTGGATGTATGGCAGTGCTTCAATGAGTATGGATGCTTTGCCGGCAGCACTGATGGTGGTGTGCGCAGCTACTTCGTCAGGCGTGTTGACGGTAGCAATATTGAAGGCGTTTAATTCGTTAATCATAGGAGGCTCCTTTCCGATAGGTTCGATGGCTTGGTAGTTTGCGTTTGGTTGATACGTTACGCTGATGTGATTAGGTTGGTAACGCGGTTATAGTTGTATCAGGTGTGATATTCACCGTTGATTTTAACATAGTCATAGGTGAGGTCACAGGTCCAAACAGTGGCGTTCGCATCGCCTTCGTTGAGCTCAACGGTGACCGTAATATCGTGTTCGTTCATGATTTGTTTGAGCGTTGCTTCATTATACACAGCGCCCATGCCGTTTTTAAAAATGGTAACACCGCCGATTTTTAAAACTGTAGTGGCCGGATTCATTGGTACGCCTGCATAGCCGGCGGCACAGATGAGCCGACCCCAGTTAGGATCTTCGCCGAAGAAGGCGGTTTTTACGAGTGGCGAATTGGCAATGGACATGCCCACTGTTTTGGCACTTTCAAAATCGGTTGCCCCTTTAATATCAATGGTGATAAATTTGCTGGCCCCTTCGCCGTCAGCGGCGATTTGCTTAGCCAAGGATACGGTGATAGCCATGAGGGCTTCTTGGAAAAGTTCGAAATCTTCGTTTTCTTCGGTAATCGGTTTGTTGCCCGCAGCCCCATTGGCGAGGACGATGGCCATATCATTGGTGCTCATGTCGCCGTCCACGGAAATCATATTGAAGGATTTATCGACACAGGCGTGTAAGGCTTTTTGCAAAAGCGTCGGCGTAATGGCGATATCGGTGGTGATGTAGCAAAGCATGGTTGCCATGTTAGGCCGAATCATGCCGGAGCCTTTAGCGATGGCGCCCATGTGAATGGTTTGGCCGTCGATGGTGAAATGGGTTGAGGCCGTTTTGGAGTATGTGTCGGTTGTTAAAATGGCTTTGCCGGCCAGTTCACTGCCATCCTCGGATAAGGAGTCTACGAGGTTTGGAATGGCTTTTACGATGTCGTGGATAGGTAATTGTTGACCAATGATACCGGTAGAGCCCACGATGATGTCGGTAGGATCGCAAGCTAAGGCTTGGGCTGTGTGATACGCCATGGTATGCGCATCTTTTAAGCCTTGCGGACCGGTGCAGGCATTGGCGCAACCGGAGTTGGAAATGATGGCGTGCGCCGTGCCGGTAGCAACCGTTTCTTTTGATACATAGACCGGCGCGGCGGCCACTTTATTCTGGGTGAAAGTGCCGGCTACAGCCGCTTTTTGTTTAGTATAGATAAGGGCTAAATCGTGTTTGCCGCTTTTCTTGAGACCTGCTTGGATGCCGATGGCTTCAAAGCCTTTGGCGTAGGTAACGCCGTGAGATTGTGTATCTAAAGTTATTGTTTGTTTCATGGTAGAACCTCCTAATTTATGGGTACATGGGAACCAGCTTGAGCCCCGTTGTTTCTTCATAGCCGCAAGCGATGTTAAAGTTCTGAACGGCTTGACCGGCAGCGCCTTTTACGAGATTATCGATAGCGCTGAGGACGATGACGCGTCCGGTTCGTTCGTCAATATGCCAGGCAATGTCAATGAAGTTGGATCCTCGGACATATTTAGTATTTGGATAGGCATTGCGACCGAGTAATCGGACGAAGGGCTCCGTGGCGTAGGCTTTTTCAAAAGCTTGGCTTACGGCGTTCGGTGTGACGCCTTCGTTTAAGTTGGCATACGCCGTAGCTAAGATACCGCGGCTCATTGGCACTAAGTGAGGCGTAAAATTTAGCATTATCGGTGAACCGTTTAGCTTGCCGAGGGCTGCTTCAATTTCCGGTGTGTGGCGGTGGGTAGCTACGCCGTAGGCTTTAAAGGCGTCGTAGAACTCGGGATAATGGGTATCGAGTTTAGCACTTCGGCCCGCGCCGGAGGTGCCGGATTTAGCATCAATGATGATGGTATTAGTTTGAATCAGATGATTTTTTACTAAAGGAGCCAACGCCAGAATGGAAGCCGTTGTGTAGCAACCGGCATTACCGATGATTTTGGCGGATTTTATGGCTTCTCGGTTTAGTTCGGCTAAGCCATAGACGCTGGCCGCATCGGGATGAGTATGAGGTACATGGTACCACGCTTCATATACCTTGGTGTCACTGAAGCGGTAGTCGGCACCGAGATCGATAATTCGGACCTGTGTATCCGCTAAGGCTTTGCCGACGGCCATGGCATGTCCGTGAGGAAGTGCAATGAAAATAAAATCGCTGTCTTTGGCAATGGCTTCCAAATTATCCATACTTTCCAAAGTCAAATCGGTAATGCCTCGCATATGAGGATATACATCGGCCAAGGCTTGGCCGGTATGACTTTCCGAAGTAATATGGGTTAATGTGGCATTCGGATGCTGTAATATTAATTTTACGAGCTCGGCTCCGGCGTAACCGGTAGCACCGAGGATGCTGACTTTGGTCATATGAATCGCTCCTTTGTAGAATAGTTTTACACTTGCTGTAGGTATAATAATACGGTTTATGGTATTCGTTATGTATATTTACTTCTGAAAATTACGCAAAGATTAAAGAAATTCATTAATGGAAGATGAAGTAAATATACAGTTTGTTTGAATAAAAATTCTATGATTGGCATTATAGACCTAAATACATAAAAATGCAATAATTAATTATAAAAATTCCCGCAAAAATAGATAGAAGATTGACATGTTAAGTATGATGATATGTAATAAATCAGTAATTACAAAGAAAAACACCACCAGTTTACACTGATGGTGTTAAGAATTAATATGCAGTTTGAAGTTGATTTATTACAATCCCTAAGACATTGGTTTGAATATTATGGCTCAAAGAATGAGGTAATAATTTTAAACCGGGAACATGTAGTACGCAAATAGGATGGCCAGCGGCATGGTGACAGCGGATAAGAGGGTTGTAGACATAACAATCTGCGTGGCCAGTTCCGGGTTATTTTTCATTTCAAAGGCGATGAGCGCTGTATTTACCGCTGATGGCACGCTATAGGTAATAATAACGGCTTGGGCGGAAATCGGATTTACCGGTTCGTATAATACGATGTAAAGAAGCATAACAAAGGCTGCTAAGATTGGTCCACCGATAAGTCGCAAAGATGTAGTAACTAAAACGTCTTTTTTTAAGAAGTTATAAGGCGTACGACTCATTTGCACACCTAAGGTGATCATGGCCATGCCGACGAAGGCGTTGGCAAAAATATGAAGAGGCGACCATAATACCAAAGTTGTTAAATCGTACGGAATCAATCGCGCTAAGAGGGCAGCCGGAGCCGCGTAGAGTACGGGCATGTGGAATACTAATTTAAGGGCGTCGCGGCGCGTGAGCAAACCGGTGCCGGCTTGATAAAAGCCTAAGGTATTACAGAAGATTGTTTGAATAATAAAGGTGGCGATTACGCCTACGATGGCTGCATCCAAATAGGGCGTTTGGCCGTTTACGATATACGGCTCATTGGAAAATACGAAGGTGGCAATGGCGATGCCGATGTTACCGCCATTGTTGAACATGGTGGCGTTGCGGACGATTTGAGTTTTCTTGCGGTCATAACCAAGAAATTTGGATACCCCTAAAGCCATGAAACTGTTGGAAAACAGGATGATAAAGGCGCAGACGGATATACCGACACTTTCGAGGGTAAGATTAGCTGTATATAATGAGCGAAAAACGTAAGCCGGCAGTAAGATAAAGAAATTTAACTTACTTAATGAGCGTAAATCCAGATTGAATTTTTTATCTAATATAAAACCTACCGCTACTAAGGCTAAAATAGGTACAACACTTGTCCAAAAAATGTGAAAAAATAACCCCACGGTGATACCCTCCTTTGGTGTAAATCTATCTATACTATACCCAATTGAGTATAAAAAAACAACCTTTAAAAGGTCGCGGTTTTACTAGTAAATTGGTGAGTGAGCTTGATTTTTGTTAGCCATATAATAATGTGATTAAGTCCTTGGGTTAAATACCGCTAAAAAATAGGGAATTAAAACCTTTGATTTTATTTATATTTATGTCATAATAAGACTATAATAGGTTTACAAATAATCACTTATGTGATTATCCGGCGAATATATACTCTGTAATTTGAAGTGTAAACGCAGTATTAAGAGCCACATGATGGAGGCGAAGGAGGCAATGTACATGAAAGGGTACAAAAAGTTATTGTTGATTGCTATGAGTGCGATGGCATTGGTGGTAGCCGGTTGCGGTGGAACTGATACCGATAAAAAAGATGCGCAAGCTACTAAGTCTCAAACAATTACTGTATCGGCAGCGGCCAGTTTACAGGCTGCCGCTAATGAATTGAAAGATAATTTTGTGAAATCCCGTCATTTAGATCCTACTCAGATTACACTTAATTTCGGTGGTTCCGGAACATTGCGCCAACAGATTGAAAGTGGTGCGCCGGCCAGCATTTTTATTTCTGCTGACGAAAAAAATATGGCGCAGTTAAAAGAAAAGAATTTAGTGACGAAGGTAAAACCGTTGGTAGAAAACTCCTTGGTATTAATCGTACCTAAAGATAAACCAAAAATTACTATCGAACAATTACCTACCGTTAACCGTTTAGCTATCGGCACCGTTGAAACAGTGCCGGCCGGTAAATACGCTCAGCAGACTTTGACGAAATTAAACCTTTGGAATCAGGTAGAGAGCAAAATCGTTTACGCTAAGGATGTTAAGTCCGTGGGTGCTTATGTAGCGGAAGGTTCCGCTGATGCCGGTTTTGTATATAAAACCGATGCTATGGATTTGAAAAATCGTGTAGAAGTGGCAGCCGTAGCGCCAAGTGACAGTCATGATCCGATTCGTTACCCTATCGCTATTGTGACAAAATATGATAATGATTTGGCTCAGCAATTCTATGATTATTTAACGAGCAGTGAAGCACAGCAGATTTTACAAAAATACGGCTTCACCAGTGTAGCTAACAGTGCGAAATAAGATGACGCACGGTTATTGACAGAGTATATAAAGAGGCATAGGCGGTTCAGGTGCTGAACCGCCTATTGTAGATTATAGGGTTCGTTTGAAAGGTTGTGGCGTATGACTCCATTATGGTTGTCATTGGAAGTAGCTTGCATAGCACTGTTTAATATAATGGTAGTTGGCTTGTTGCTTTGTTATATATTAAAACGGTATTCGTTTCCCGGTAAGGCATTGATTGATTCCATCGTAACCTTGCCGCTTGTATTGCCGCCGGTAGTGGTTGGCTTTATGTTACTTGTTATATTTACACCGGGCAATAGTTTTGGGGCGTGGCTCGATGCTCATGGCTGGCAAGTCGTTTTTGCCAAAGCAGGGGCAGTCCTCGCATCTACCATTATCGGCTTCCCACTGTTTTATCAGACTGTACGTGCTGCTTTAAGTTCCATTGATCCGGCCGTTGAAGATGTGGCCCGAACCTTGGGCGCGTCGGAACTTCGTATTTTTTTTACTATTTCTATTCCGCTGGCTTGGAAAGGGATTCTAACGGGCAGTATCTTGGCCTTTAGTCGGGCATTGGGCGAATTTGGTGCGACCATTCTGATTGCCGGCAATATTCCGGGCGTAACGCGGACCATGCCTTTGGCGATTTATTCCTTGGTAGAGTTCGGCGATTATGAAGGGGCGTTCACTTTGGTTGTATATATTTGTGCGCTTACGCTCGGTTTATTGTGGACGGTTCACTTTATTACCAAAGGTTCCTTATTCCAGTTTCGGGATGAGCGGTAGGAGGCAGTATGATAGAATTTGATATTAAGGTACAGCGCCCTACTATTCTGGTGCAAGGTAAAGGCATATTGAGTGAAGGCATTACCGCGCTTACCGGGGCTTCGGGGAACGGGAAGTCCACGTTGATAAAAAGCTTGGCCGGACTGATTAAGCCGCAAGCGGGATTCATTAGTCATGACGGGACGTATTGGTTTCATAAGGAGAAGCATATATTTTTAAAACCACAGCGCCGAGAAGTGGGGTACATGCCGCAGGGAAACATCGTGTTTCCCCATATGAATGTGGTCCATAATATTACTTATAGTAAACGGGGGGATAAAGAACTGCTCAATCGTATTTTGGAGCGACTACATCTGGAACAATATACGAATACGAAGGCAGGTAATCTATCCGGCGGTGAACAGCAACGGGTAGCGCTGGGGCGGGCTTTATATGCCAAACCGTGTATTCTGCTCTTAGACGAGCCCTTATCGGCCTTAGATTGGACATTGCGTGAACAGGTACAGGATGATATTGTGAAAATCATCAAGGAATGGCGTATTCCTTGTTTATGGGTTACCCATAATGAAGCGGAAGCAAAAGCGGTCGGCGATAGTCGTTGGCAATTTAAGGACGGTCTATTGCATACATAACTATATATGATGTTAAGAGCGGCGCCGTATGACGCCGCTCTTTTGTGTGTGATTGTATCGGTCTTATTTCGTGATGTACCGGATGTTTGCCGTAAAAAAGAAAAGAGCCCCGAAAGGAGCCCTTTTCTTTTGGGTGAAACCACTTGGTTTCTATAGTATGTTACGCCACTTGGCGTTAACAACATGTGAACTTTTCATACATCGTGAGAGGAAATACTTATTTCCCTTATACTGCAACTAAATCATTAGTTAGCATACATAATTTTTTAGGAGTTCTATCTTCTATTTCGGTTCATCACTTGATGATTATAAGAGACAACACTTGTTGTATGCAATAAATGACACTCGTCGAAGGTTAAATAACACTTGTTTAATATAGGTTATAAGTTGCTCACTTGAGTATATACGAAAATTGTTACTTACTTTAAATTATAAAAGAGTTTCGTAGTGTTGGGAGAAGAAAGCCTGTGGATGAGCACATACAGGGCAAATCTGAGGAGCTTCAGTACCAACATGGATGTAACCGCAGTTAGCGCAAATCCAAGCAACCGGTTCTTCGCGTTTGAATACTTTACCGCCATTTACATAGCTTAAAAGATCAAGATAACGTTCTTCATGACGAGCTTCGATTTTACCAACTTGTTCGAAAAGGTATGCGATTTTAGCAAAGCCTTCTTCTTTTGCTACTTTAGCAAATTCAGGGTACATTTCAGTGTGTTCGTAGTTTTCACCGGCTGCAGCGTCTTTCAAGTTTACTGCAGTATCAGCGTTAACGTCGCCACCATGTAATAATTTGAACCAAACTTTAGCATGCGCACTTTCGTTTACAGCTGTTTCTTCGAAGAAGTCAGCAATTTTGTTCAAACCGGCTTTACGCGCTGCAGAAGCGTAATATGTATATTTACGGTTAGCTTGAGATTCACCGGCAAAAGCGGCCTGTAAGTTTTGTTCAGTTTTAGTACCTTTTAATTCTGACATATTAATCTCTCCTTTTTGTTGTGACAACTTTGACACAATTCATAATGTACTTACGAAATAAAGTAAAGAATTAAAATAGCTTAGAAATAAACTTTTATTTCACAACAATTCAAACTAATGAATAATCATTGTTGATTACATTATAGCCTATGAAATTGAGAAAATCAAGCCTAAAAGTTTGAAAAATTTAAAAAAGTTTTATTTGATAAGTCTTATCAATACGCGTGATTACTGACTTTTTGGAGCAGTAGCGCTTTAAAAACAGCATTATAGCCCTAAAAACTCAATTGAGAATGAATGTCAGTGATTCAAGTTGTTAAAATGAGAATACCTACATTTTAGTAGGAATTAAAAATTTTCGGCTCAATTGGGTAGGCAGCCGGATGGCTCTTTGAAATTGTAAATAAATGTAAAAAATTGCAAATATAACAGCGTTGTTACGTTTGATAATTTTTTAGCTAAATAATCCTTTATTTTGCATATAATGTATTCGGCAGGAAACTCTAAATGGTATATAATAAACATATTAGGATAGAATTAGTAAGCGTCCGTACTGTTATCAGACATATTTTGAATTGGTTGATTGTAAATCGAAGAAGGGAGACATGCAATGGCATTTGTACGATATTATGTTGGCGATGTGGTAAAAATGAAAAAATCCCATCCTTGTGGAAGCGCGGAGTGGGAAGTTAAGCGTATTGGTACAGATTTTACGATTGTTTGTCGCGGTTGCGGTCATCAAGTGATGTTATCGCGCCCTAAATTTGAAAAAGCGGTTAAAAAGATTGTGATTCGTTCAGCTGAAGCGGAGGCGGTCGAGGCAGCTAAAAAAGAAGCGGCTGCTAAGGCGAAAACGATGGCCCCAGCGGATGTGAATATAAGCTCGCCGATTAATGAGGCAGGAGGCGATACGGTTGATTAAGTTAACACCGTATGCCGCCAAGGGCGGTTGCGCTTGTAAAATAGGCCCCCATATATTAGACGCTGTACTCAAATCGGTTCAATTCCCTACGAATGACCATGTTTTGACGGCTATGGGCGGCGCCGAAGATGCGGGCGTATATGTGCTAAACGAAGAAGTCGGCTTAGTGCAGACGGTTGATTTTTTCACGCCCGTCGTAGACGATCCGTATACGTTTGGGCGCATTGCAGCGGCCAACAGCTTGAGTGATGTCTATGCCATGGGTGGACGTCCTTTGACGGCGCTGAATATTGTAGGCTTTCCGGTGCCCCTTGTGGAAGCAGGCGCTTTAACAGATGTGTTAAAGGGAGCCATGGCCACACTTGAAGAAGCGGGCGTAGTTGTATTGGGCGGTCACAGCATAGAAAATGAAACGCCCATCTTTGGCCTCGCCGTGACCGGCCAGGTGCAGCCAAATAAGGTTTGGCGTAATCGCGGTGCCCAAGTGGGCGATGCGCTGGTTTTAACAAAGGCCTTAGGTACGGGTATTATGAGTACGGCCTTAAAGGGAGACCTTTTTTCCGAGGGGACTGAAGCGGCTGTGGCGAGCATGAGTATGCTCAATAAAATGGCCTGTGAAGCGGCTAAAAACTTTACGGTTCATGCCTGCACGGATATTACAGGCTTTAGCTTGATGGGGCATGGCTCCGAAATGGCAAGTGGCAGCGATGTGTCGTTGGAAATTGAGACGGCAGCGTTGCCGCTATTTCCCCATGTAGTCGAAGCGGCCGAGATGGGCCTGGTGCCGGCGGCCACCTACGGAAATCGTAAAGCGATTACGGCTGTGTCCGGTTTAGTTGAATTGGAATCTGTGTGGAGTGATATTTGTTTTGATCCGCAAACGTCAGGGGGCTTGTTATTGGCTGTGCCCCTGTCAGAGACGGAAGAGTTGGTTAAATCCTTGCATCAAGCCGGTGTTCACGCGGCTAAGCAGATTGGCAAGGTGGTAGCGAGAGGAGATTTTGACGTTTATGTCCGATGAAGTTAAGGCGGTCTATGGAGCTGATTTACGCTCTATGACGGAAGTACCGAATGATGTGAAAAAAGAGTGGCTTGTAGAGGGCAGTATCGTCGTTGATATGCGCGGTTCTTTATGCCCCATGCCGGTGATTGCGACGAAGAAAGCTATGGAGGAGCATCCGGGAGCAGTTATTACAACTTTGGTAGATAATGAGGTCAGTCGTGATAATGTGACTAAGTTTGGCAAGTCCAGACAGTGTGAAGTGACCGTAGCGACTGATGGTAAAACACATTATTTAACTATGGTTCCGGCCGGTACACAGGCCAATGCCGTAGTTCCTGAAGCTGTAGTAGCTCAGGCTTCGGTCACAGAAGTCGTTGCGGAGGCTCCGAAGGATCCGGCAGCATCCGTTGCAGCGCAAAACTTCGGTGGCAAAGTCCTTTTAATGACTAAGGATTACCTAGGTGAAGGGAATGAAGAGTTAGGCCGCACTTTGATGAAAACCTTCATGTTCTGCCTGGCGGAATCTGATGTAAAACCGTTTAAAATCTATTTTATTAACAGCGGTGTAAAAATGGTGACGGAAGAATCACCCCATCTTGAAAACTTGAAGAACTTGGTTGAAGCGGGCGTCGACATAGCTGCTTGCGGTATTTGCCTTGATTTTTACGGCTTGAAAGAAAAAGTAGCGGTCGGCTCCATTACTAATCTTTATGCCATTACGGAAGCGATGCTCACAGAATCGATGGTAACCTTGTAATGTGGCATTGCCCGGATACGAGAAAGGCCGATTATGGAAAACTTAATAGTATTTACAAATTATTATTTTGCCTACAAGGCGGAAAAAATGTTGCAAGGTGAAGGTATTAAATTGCAACTCATTCCGACCCCGCCGGCATTGCATAATATGTGCGGTCTTTGTATTCTATGTGCCCAGGCTGACTTGGAACGAATTTTGGAACTATTACAAGCGGCACACATCACTCACTCGGGTTTGTATACATATGACCGAGCTTCTAAAAAATGTACTAAAGTGCAAATGCCTCAGGAATAATGGTTTGTATGGGTAAACAAATAACCGCCTGTTTGATACAGCTCTTTAAAAAGTGTATCCGACAGGCGGTTTTTAGTTGGTTTTGGCCTATAATGCTTGATTTTGGGGTTATATAATCTTTTGTTGGTGCCGATAAAGCGTATTCCGTAGAAGCAGACCGGCATTATTCATCAATAGAAAACTTTGTAGATGCAGAGGAATGATGGCTGCTTGCTTTGTTGGATTTAGAGCTGTGGGACGATGATGCTTCATCGGAAGTATTGTCGTCCTTGCTACCGGATTCAGTCGGTGGCGCCGCTTCCGTAATTTCCGCATCCGTTGCCGGTGTTTGCTGTAAATTTAAATTGGAATAATACGCCTTATCCGCTTCGCGGTTAGTGATTAAGCCCTGCTGTGTCATCAAAGTAAGAACCGTGCGTTGCCGCTCTTTAGCGCCTTTATAATTCGTTACCGGATTATAATAGGATGGCGCTTGCGGCATGCCGGCCAGTAATGCCGATTGGCCTAAAGTGAGTTTAGCCGGGGTGGTGTCAAAATAGCCCTTCGCAGCTTGCTCGATGCCGTAATAATTATTGCCGTAATAAATAGTATTAAGATACATCGTTAAGATTTCGTCTTTGGTGTAATACAATTCCATGAGGTAGGCCAAAATCACTTCTTCCACTTTACGCGACATGATGCGCTTGGAGGATAAAAAGAGGTTTTTTACCAGCTGTTGCGTGATTGTACTGCCACCTTCAACGGTGCGACCGGCCGTTACATTCGTGTAAAAGGCGCGACCGATGCCGAAAAGATCAATGGCTCCGTGTTCGTAGTATCGCTTATCTTCCGTGGCTACCAACGCATCCTTTAAGTTCTGGCTGATTTCGTTTCCTTTCACGCGTTGATTGTCAGGCACTCGCTGATCAAGAGCCGTTTCAACGGCTTCTTTGAAGTGGAACAAACGATTGATACGAGCGGTACGGCTCAATTGGTCCTCGGTGGACTCTAAGGTCTGCTCTTTCATCGTATAAGGGCTGCGTTGCTGGCCGGTTTCGTTTGGCGTATAGCCGGCAAACCAGTATAAACCAAGCCCCAATACGATGATAGTGATTAATAATTTAAATAATAGTTTCATGGCTCTATCATACCATATGTAAAAAAATAAGCTAGTGATTTTTACACTTATTCATAGTAAAATATAATAAATAAAATAAATACTATTATAGTTTTATAAGGAGGTTTCGATGAAGGGACGTATTGTTAGTGTTTCCTATTGGCCGGCGCCTCTTCGATATTATGAAGCGGTAGCGACTGATCGCAGTGCTTATAATGAAGTGATTGGCGCTATGGAGCAAGCGGCAGCAGCCATAAAAGCCAGCAAGCCGCAAACAATTTTAATATTGAGTCGCTATCATTTGACTTTAAATGATGCTATCGGCTACAGCTCGCAAGCCCGTTTGCGCGGTGCTATTTCCTTGGCCAATGGTACTACCTTTACGGTTGGTATGGAGACGGATAGTACATTTAACGCGGCTTTGCGCAAATCAAGCGAACGAATGGGGATTCCGTTGACCAGTATTTTGGACAGTTTGCCGATTATTTCCACCGATGATTATTTTTTGCATCATACAGCTACCATTCCACTTCATTTTCTGGCAGAACAGGGATTGGGGAATAAGCAGATTGTGCGCCTTACCATGGGCCGCTTAAGTTATGAGGAATTATACACGTTCGGTAAAGTCGTTCAATTGGCGGCCGAAGCGTCGGGGCGACAGGTAGCCGTTATCGGCAGTGCCAATTTATTGCCGAACCATTGGGTTAACGGTCGTGATAAAAACCTCGATACCAATATTAATGTTATGTATGCGTTGGGCGACCAACAACCGCGTGTTTTGCAGACTTTGGGCTACCCACCGGGCGAGGAATATTCTTTGCGTACCGCCTCATTTGTACTGGGCGCCGTGAGCGGTCTTAAAGCAACGGTAGGGACGCATCACTTCTCATCGGTGGCCGGTGAAACCTATGGCTTAATACAATATGATGTAAAAAAATAAAAAAGTTCTGTATTTTTTTACAAAAATACTTGCATTAATATTCACAACTATGTATAATGTTACACATGAAAGACAAGAACGTAAGTAACTGATTATTCAAAGAGGTGTTTATAATGAGTGATATTAAAAAAGTAGTATTAGCCTATTCCGGCGGTCTTGATACATCCGTAATTATTCCGTGGTTAAAAGAAAACTACGGCTGTGAAGTAATCGCTGTATGCTGTAACTTGGGACAACCTGAAGATTATGATGCGGTTGAAAAGAAAGCCATCAAATCCGGTGCTTCCAAAGCGTATATTCTTGATGTTCAAGAAGAATTCGTAGCCGATTACATTTGGCCAACTGTTAAAGCCGGTGCTGTATACGAAGGTAAATATTTATTAGGTACTTCCTTCGCTCGCCCTTTGATTGCCAAGAAATTGGTTGAAGTAGCTAAAGCCGAAGGGGCCGACGCTATTGCGCACGGTGCAACCGGTAAAGGTAATGACCAAGTTCGTTTTGAATTGACCATTAAAGCCTTGGCGCCTAATACTAAAATTATCGCTCCATGGCGTGAATGGGAGCTCAAATCTCGTGAAGATTGCATGGAATTCGCGGCTAAACACGATATTCCGGTAGTAGCCACTAAATCTCATCCATACAGCATGGACCAGAACGTATGGCATTTATCCCACGAAGGGGGCGATCTTGAAGATCCGGCTAATGCACCTAAAAACGATGTGCATTTAGTATGTAAATCTCCGGAAGAAGCACCTGATACACCAACCATGGTATCTATCGATTTTAAAGAAGGCGTGCCGGTAGCTGTAAATGGCAAAACAGGCACTCCACTTGAATTGTTACAGACTTTGAACGAATTGGGGGCCGCTAACGGTGTGGGTATCGTTGATATCGTTGAAAACCGTCTCGTAGGCATGAAATCTCGTGGTGTATATGAAAATCCGGGCGGCGCTATCATCATGTATGCGCATCGTGAATTGGAATACCTTTGCCTCGACCGTGCTACTTACCATTACAAAGAATTAGTGGCTAATAAATATGCAGAGCTTGTATATGACGGTATGTGGTTTGCACCATTGATGGCGGCTTTACAGGCGTTCGTAGATGAAACGCAGAAAACGGTAACCGGTACGATTAACTTGAAATTATACAAAGGCAACATCATCAGCGCCGGTGCGACATCACCTTATTCCTTATACAATCAGGAATTCGTAACATTTGAAGAAGATGATGTATATAATCAGGCAGACGCAGAAGGATTTATTAATCTCTTCGGCTTGCCACTTAAAATTAATGCTTTAATGAAAGAAAAGGCAGGTAAATAAATGGCTAAACTTTGGGGTGGCCGTTTTACAAAGGGAACTGACAAAGCGGTAGAGGACTTCACGTCCTCTATCGCTTTTGATGCCCGGATGTATGCGGAAGATATTGTCGGCAGTAAAGCACATGCGACAATGCTGGCGAAACAGGGAATTATTTCTCAGGCTGATTGCGATGCCATCGTAGCCGGTTTGAACGATATTTTGAAACAAATTGAAGCGGGCACGTTTGACTTCTCCGTAGCTCTTGAAGATATTCACATGAATATTGAAAAACGCCTTACCGATGCTATCGGTGAAGCGGGCGGTCGTCTCCATACGGGCCGTAGCCGTAATGACCAAGTGGCTGTTGATTTGCACATGTATGTGCGTAAAACGGTAGTTCACATGGGTGAACTGTTGGTCAATTTGCAAAAAGCACTCCTTGAAGTGGCTGAAAAGCACCAAGACGTGATTATGCCGGGCTACACCCATTTGCAACGGGCGCAGCCGGTACTTTTTGCCCATCATATGATGGCCTATTTCTCCATGTTCGGCCGTGATTTCGATCATTTGCCGCTTATCTATAAGCATGCTGATGTAATGCCTTTGGGCGCCGGTGCGTTGGCGGGTACAACGTATCCAATCGACCAAAGCTACACACAGGAACTCTTGGCGTTTAGCAAGATTTACGAAAACAGTATGGATGCGGTGAGTGACCGCGATTATGTGCTGGAATTTTTACATTTTGCCGCTACGACTATGATGCATTTGAGTCGTCTCAGCGAAGAGATGATTATGTGGTCCAGCACGGAATTCGGTTTTATTGAGCTCGATGATGCGCATTGCACCGGTTCCAGCATTATGCCGCAGAAAAAGAATCCTGATGTATGTGAACTTGTACGCGGTAAAACGGGCCGTATTTACGGCCATTTATTGGGCCTTTTGACAACCATGAAAGGCTTGCCGCTTACCTATAATAAGGATATGCAGGAAGATAAGGAAGGTATTTTTGATGCTATCGATACCTTGCAATTTGCCTTGTCGATTATGGCGGATATGCTTCGTCAGATGACCGTTAACGGTGAACGCACCTATTCCGTCTTAGCTAACGATTTCTCTAATGCTACGGATATGGCCGATTACTTGGCCAAAAAAGGTGTACCGTTCCGCGAAGCCCATGCTATCGTCGGTGAAGCGGTGCAGCATTGCATTCAGAATCATTGTGTTTTATTGGATTTGACCGTGGAAGATTTCAAAAAAATCTCCCCTGTATTCGAAGCCGATATTCTTGATGCAATTACCATTGAAGCCTGTGTGGCCGGTCGTAAAAATTACAGCGGCACAGCGCCTGAATGTGTGGCTCGTCAACGCAAAAACGGCGCGGCTCAAGTGGCCGAAGAAGAAGAGCAATTGGCTAAATGGGCAGCACAGCTTGAAACTGTAAATGTTTAATTTGAAGGCCGGTAGCCGCCTTAGAATGAGCTTTTGACGCCGGCTTACGTGGTACTTTTATGCCGGCTTACGAGCGACGTTTAATGCCGGCTTACGCTGTGCTTTTAATGCGGCATTTTTTACAGAGCCGTTCAATCATGTTATACTATATAGTGCATACCAAAAAGATGTTTAGATTTTTGGTGTGCACTATATTTTTACACCCTCTCGGTGAGGTATGGTGGGTTGGCCCAAAAATAAACAACAGGCTACGTTGTTCGGAACAATAATCACAGGCCTTGGCGAGATAAAAATTGAGGGAGGGATTACTATGCATACACCGTCGTTAACAAGAGAAGCCGCGTTGGCTTTGCTCAAGACATATAATAAAGAGCCGTTTCATATTCAACATGCCTTAACCGTAGAAGCGGTAATGCGCTGGTACGCCAATGAGCTTGGTTTTGGTGAAGAAGCAGATTATTGGGCTCAAGTAGGCCTTTTGCATGATGTGGATTTTGAAATGTATCCGGAAGAACATTGTGTTAAGGCGCAGGAGCTTTTAAAAGAAGCGGGCGTAGCTGACGATGAAATTTACTCTATCTGTTGTCACGGTTATGGCATCTGCATCGATTGGGAACCAAAAGAATTAATGGAAAACGTGCTCTACGCAGCCGATGAATTAACCGGCTTGATTGGGGCCGCTGCATTGATGCGTCCTTCCAAATCAACGCAGGATATGGAACTGAAGAGCTTAAAGAAGAAGTTCAAAGATAAGAAATTTGCCGCCGGTTGCTCGCGCGATGTTATCAAAAACGGCGCCGACCGCCTCGGTTGGGAGTTGGATGAGCTCTTAAGTAAAACCTTGGCAGCTATGCAGGCGTCGGAAGAGGCTATTGCCAAAGAATATGCCGCGCAGGTTACCGAATAACAGCTTGTGGTGCTAATTGGCAGCTAAAGTTTAATTTGATTGTTGATTCACTTAACAAATTGTGTAATCATTAGCCCTGTGAGGTGTTCACTGTCAATTGACAGCGGGTCAAACTTGAAATTTTTAGGCGGGGTGATTTTACATGTCTTTGTATAGTGGACACGCCCTGCTCTAGTTCGAAAAAAGTCATAATTATTTCGGAATAGGCCCCTAAAATTCCTAATTGGCATAGGAAAAAATAGACTAAAATTGAGACTTAATATGGTCAAAATAAATTCTCCTCGTTTAAAATATGAGATTTATATAGATTTCTTCAATTCGTGTAATATTTTTTGTCCGCCAATGGGGTAAATTTTGAGTAAAATTTTTAAAAAGTTAGGTATAATGCCCACTTTGAGAATTGCACCATGAAAAACACGGGCCGCCATTGATGGCGACTAGCTTTCGTGGACCTTTTTTATTGAAAAAAAGACTTTCATTAATTGTCAATAGATGTTAGAATAAGTCGTCAAATAAAATAAAGAGAAATACGTTTCATACGATACCACATCCACGCACAACCGCAAGGACTGGTATCGATAGCGGTCACTGATTATTAAGTTGTAGATGTTGAGCTACATTAGAAAGGGGATTGATACATGAAAACCACCGCTAAAAAAATGTCTGTATTCCAGCTTACGACCCTCGTTGCAGCAAATATGATGGGTGCTGGGATTATTATGTTGCCTACTAAACTTGCAGAAGTAGGAACCATTTCCGTTTTGTCTTGGCTGATTACAGCCGTAGGGTCCTTAGTATTGGCCCACATTTTCGCACAGTGCGGCATGTTCACAACTAAAACCGGTGGACTTGGCGGCTATGCAGAGTATTCTTTCGGCAAAACCGGACATTTTATGGCAAACTATGCTTATGCCATTTCACTTGTAATTGCAAACGTAGCGATTGCGATTTCCGCAGTAGGCTACGCAGCTGTTTTGTTTAATCTAACTTTAACGCCGGCGCAGATGAGTTTAGCAACTATCGTGCTTCTTTGGTTGGCTGCCGTTCTTAACTTCGGTGGTAATGCCAAAACCGGTCGTATAAGTAATATTACTGTTTGGGGAGCTATCATCCCGGTATTATTTATCAGCGTATTCGGCTGGTTCTGGTTTGACCCAAGTATGTATTCAGCTGTATGGAATCCGAACCAACTGCCTTTCTTTGATGCAGTTAGCGAATCCATCGCATTAACTCTTTGGGGTTTCTTGGGCTTTGAGTCCGCAGCAGCTAACATGGATGCTGTAGAAAATCCGAAGAAAAACGTACCAATTGCAACGTTCTTTGGCACATTAGCAGTAGCGGTGATTTATGTATTGTCTACTAATATTATGGCAGGGATTGTACCAAATGTTGATTTATTGAACTCCACTGCACCATTCGGTATGGTGTTCGCGCAGATGTTCAATGAAACTGTAGGCCAGATCGTTATGGCTTCCATGGTTATCTCTTGCTGCGGTGCTATCCTTTGCTGGCAGTTCACTTTATCTCGTGTGTTCAAAAGCTCTGCCGACGCAGGCTTGTTCCCTAAAGTGTTCAGCCGTGTAAACAAAGCTGATGCACCTGTACGTGGTTTATTGATTCTCTTAACGATTCAGTCCCTTTTGGCCTTCATGACCATGAACGAATCCTTAAGCCGTCAGTTTGAAAACCTCGTTAACTTGGCAGTAGTTACGAATGTATTCCCTTACATTCTCTGCTGTATTTCTGTTAATAAATTGTTAAAAGTTGAAGGCGCTTCCAAATTCACTCGTCGCAGCATCTATGGTTTGAGCGTAGTAGCATTAGCTTACTCCGTATACGCCATCTATGCATCCGGTGAAGGACCTATGATCGGTGGTACGATTGCTATTATCGTTGGCTATATTGTTTACCAATTAGCTTTCAATATTATTCCTCGTGCTGTTCGTTCTAAACGTAGTGTGGCTTAATCAGCCCGGACGTAGCGTGGCTTAATCAACCGAAATGTAGCGTAATCAACTGACCTATACGGACTGCAAACACTTCCGAGTGCTTGCAGTCCTTTTTGTTTTGCTTTATAGTAAAGATAGAGAGTTTTGAAAGTAGCTATTTTAAAAGTAGTTATTCTAAAAGTAGTTATTCTAAAAGCGGTATTTTGGCGTTTTACTTTGAAAAGTTATTTTTGAAGTGGAAAATTTTTAAGTTAAAAGAGATTCAATATAAAGAGAGTTTGTAGAGGTAAGAGGATATATGACTTTATTGCAGTTAAAATACATCGTAACCGTGGCCAAGCAAGGGTCTATTAATAAGGCGGCGAAAGAATTATTTATCGCTCAGCCCAGTTTAACAGCGGCCATCAAGGAATTGGAGCAGGAATTGGGAATTACCATTTTCTCCCGTACCAATAAGGGTGTCATCGTTTCGACGGCAGGGGAAGAGTTCCTCGGTTATGCCCGTCAGGTAATTGAGCAGACAAATCTGATTGAAGGAAAATATTTCGGTCAAGCTCCGGTTAAGCATCAATTTTGCGTATCCACCCAGCACTATTCGTTTGCTGTAGAAGCCTTCGTAGATGTTTTAAAAGCCTATGGCGGTGATGAATATGATTTCCGTATTCGTGAAACACAGACCTATGAAATTATTGAAGACGTAGCGCGCCTTCGCAGTGAAATCGGTATTTTGTACCTTAATGAGTTCAATGAAACGGTTTTACGCAAAGAGTTTAAGCGACATGATTTAACCTTCCATCCATTGTTTACCGCAAGACCTCATGTATTTATAAGCTCTTTTAGCCCTTTAGCATCTAAAGAGAAGGTTACCTTGGAGGATTTGGCACCGTTTCCACGACTTTCCTACGAACAGGGGGAGCATAATTCCTTCTATTTTTCAGAAGAAATTTTGAGCACCTGTGACAGTGCCAAAGATATTGTGGTGTGCGATAGAGCGACATTGTTTAACCTCTTAATCGGTCTCGACGGTTATACGATTTGTTCCGGTATTATCAGTGAAAAACTGAACGGTCCGAATATTTTGGCCATTCCGCTTGATGTGGATGAAAAAATTGAAATCGGCTATATCTTGCATAATAAGGTGGCAGCCGGTAAATATTGTCGTAATTATATTGAAGCACTTAAAAAGAATACGCAAAGTGTTTGATTAGGACACAAACCATAACGGTTAGCTATAGGTTTAAACTATATCTAACCGTTTTCTGTATATATTAGCCACAGAAGACAAAAGAACGTATAATAAATCCAGTCAGGGAAGTAAGCAGTGATTATAACGCTGCATAAGAGAGAGAGTTACGTGGGGGTTTTGAGTGAGCAGAGAGCGTAACTGAAAGAGAGTGCCTCGCGGGGTGAGAGCCGCAGGCAATACAATCTGTTTGATGGGGTGAGAGCCATCAGCAGATGGGGATATGATAATTTAATAAGATTCATGTAGTTTTGCATGAATAAGGGGAATCATACAAAAGACGGTTATGTCGGCAAATTTTACCGATATAACCGTCTTTTGTGTTTTTGTTTGCACTACATTATTATTTTGAGTTTTTGTCTTTCATTATTTCATCCATCTGGGATTCGCCCCAATCATATATGGATTGGAGGGCGGGCAGCAATAGTTTGCCTCGTTCCGCAATTGAATACTCAACGGTTGGCGGAATGGTATTGTACTGTTTTCTTGATATCAGCTTATCTTGTTCCAATTCCCGCAAGCACTTGGTGAGCATTGTGGCGGTAATGCCGACAACTTTTCGTTCTAGTTCCTTATAACGAAGTGTTTGGTTTTCGGCGTCGCATATATACCAGAGAATGGGAAGTTTCCATTTTTGGCCGATGACTTCCATGGCGTACAGGATGGGACAATCGGTGTCGTAAATATTTTTATCTTTAGGTAATGGTTTTTGTGTCATAGAGCCTCCTTAGTATACTTTTTATATTGACAAAGAAAAAACACCCTTCTTGTTTTTCTGTTGTAAATAATTATAATGTAGACATAGATAAAAATCAATGTGATTTAATATAATTCATAATACTAAGGAGTGTGAAATTAATGAAAAGTCTTTTTAATACAATTGAATTAAAAAATTTGAAAGCAAAAAATCGTTTGGTTCGTTCCGCTACTTGGGAAGGTTTAGCTAATCGCGACGGCAGTGTGACGGAAAAAGCGTATGAGATTTATGATGAGTTGGCCAAAGGTGGTGTTGGTATCATTATTACCGGGTTTACCAGCGTGGCCGCCAATGATTACTATTTTGACGGCATGATGCGACTTTCGGATGATGCGCTGATTCCGCAATATAAGAAACTTACCGATGTAATTCATGCCCAAGACGTGCCGGTGATTACCCAGTTAGCGCTTGGTGCCTATTACCGTGAAACGAACGGTCGTTTTGAACAGGTTGAGCCGGATAATATGACGCTAGAAGAGATTCATATGGTGCGCGACCAATTTATTGAAGCCGGTGTCCGTGCGGCTAAAGCCGGCTTTGACGGGGTGCAAATTCACGTAGCTCATTTCTTCTTTTTAAGTCGTTTTGTATCGCCCGCAGTCAATCATAGAACCGATGAATACGGTGGCAGTGTAGCTAACCGTACCCGCTTGGTGGTGGAAATTTTAAACGGTATTCGTGAAAAAGCCCCACAATTGCATATTACGGCAAAAATTAACAGCAGTGATTTTACCTATGGTGGTTTAGACGAAGCTGAAAGCTTGGTTATGTGCCGCTTACTGGCCGAAGCCGGTATTGACTCCATTGAGGTGAGCGGTAACGGTACGTCCGTGGCCGGTATTCGCCCACATAAAAACGAAGCCTATTTCTTGAAATTTGCCGATAAATTGGCTAAATCTGTGGATACGCCGATTATTTTGGTCGGTGGTTTACGCAGTCTCGATACGATGGAAGAAGTCTTAAATAAAACTAAAATTGAAATGATTTCTTTGTCTCGCCCCCTTTTGCGAGAACCGGATTTACCCAATAAAATGAAAAGCGGTGAAGCCTTAGAGGCAAAGTGCATATCTTGTAATGCTTGCTACGCCTCATCGTTCCATCAGTGTATTTTTAGAAAGAGTGATAATGTATGAAGTTTCGTTTGGATGTGCCGACGAAGTGCGGTGTGGTTCTAAACGGCGTTCTTTTTCGTCAGGAAGAGAAGCGGACGTCAGATACTGTGATGATTGCCATCACGGGCATTCACGGTAATTTTTATTCCAATCCGTTTTATTATAATATCGGGGATACCCTTAATAGTGGAAACATTGATTTTATCTATGCCCAGACAAATGATGCGTTTGGTGAGATTCCTACCGTGAATGTGCATACAGGCAAAGAGGAACTTATCGGATCGTGGAATGAGCGCTTTGCCTATACGGATGAAGATATTGATGCTTATCTGACCTTTGCGGAGAACGCCGGTTATAAGCATATTATTCTGGCCGGTCATTCCTTGGGGGCCAATAAGGTTATCTATTATCTGTCGCGTCATCATGACGAACGGGTGGAGCGCTTCTTTTTACTGTCTCCTGCTAACCTGACCTATATGATGTCGGGTGTTACAGCCTATGAAAAACAACTGATTAAAGATCAAGTTGAGCGCGGTGATGGGGATAAACGATTGCTGTTTCCTTTTATGGGCTGGGTGGATTGCATAGCTCATACGGCATGGGATTGGCAATTTTCAGGGTTGCTCAATAATGTGCATACCTCGCCGAAGGGCGACTTTTCACAAGCTGCCAACATCTCCCATACAGGGGCGTTATTGGTGGGAACGTACGATAATTTTACGGATGGCGATCCGTCGGAGTTTTTACGCAATTTGAATAATCATATGCCCACGGCTGCCAAGAATTCCTTGATTTTTATTGAAAAAACCGGTCATACCTATCAGATGAAACATCAGGAAGTTGCCGACCGCATTCTGGAGCAGTTACAAGAATGGAGGGAGCAGTAATGCCGTTTGTAATGGCGAAAGTTAATACACCTGTTAGTCATGAACAGGAGACAGTTATTAAATCGCGCATGGGCAAAGCTATTGAGCGTGTGCCGGGTCTGAGTGAAAATTATTTATTGTTTGGGCTCGAAGCTGAAAACCATCTCTACCTTCGCGGTGACGGACAGCAGAAAATTGCCTATATAGAAGCGAGCCTTTTCGGTAATGAAGCCCATGTCGGGTTTAGTGACTTCGGCGCTGAGATGACAGCTGCCTTTCAGGATGTTTTAGGTATTCCGGCACAAAATATTTATATTAAGTTTGATGATATTAAGGCGTGGTCGGTGGGCGGACAGTTTATTGACCGCAACGGCTACTGATGAATGTTATGAAAAAGATTATCCTTATAACGTTTACAGATTCCATGATGGGTCTTTCCTATGAGCAAGAACCGGTTTATGAAAAACTGGCGAATCATTATGGTGATGAGCTTGTATTTAAGTATGTAATGAGTGGGCTTGTGCGTGATGTGGCGGATTTTATGCTGCCCCAAGAATTGGCGTTGCCGCCGGAAGAAGGTATTCGTGTATATAATAAGCGCTTGGCGCAGATTTATAAAGGCGAGGAATATATCGGCGGGCTACCTATTAATATGGAGGGGTTTCACCTCTTTGATGTGGAACACAGATCATCGTATCCGCTGTGCATTGCTTACAAGGCGGCTCAGCTTTGTGACCCCGTGAAGGCTGATGAGTTTTTGCTTCGCTTGAGACGGGCGACGATTGTAGAGACGCGGCAGACTACGCGAACCGACGAGTTAGTAGCGGTAGCTAAGGCTTCCGGTTTAGATAGCGATGAATTTCTTCGCTATTTTGAAAACGGCAGTGCCGCCAAGGCTTTTGAAGAAGATCTTCGCTTGCGACATGCTTTGGACATTCGCAGTTTGCCGACCTGTCTTATTGAGTACGGTGAAAAAGCAGCCCTTGTGAATGGGCTGGCAAGCTATGAAGAATTTGTAAATATCATAGAAGGTATGAAAGCATGAGTGCCATATAAAATAAAAATGCCGCATCGGGTTTGATGCGGCATTTTTGATGCATAAAATTAAATTTTTAGGTGTCTATTCGTCTTCTTCCGGCAATTCTTTAATTACACGGGCCGGTACACCGCCGACTACAGTATTAGACGGCACGTCTTTGGTTACAACTGCTCCGGCGGCGATGACAACGTTATCGCCGATAGTTACACCGGGAAGAATTGTTACATTACCACCAATCCATACATCATTACCGATGGTTACCGGTGTAGCTATGGCCATGTGATTGCGGCGTTCGCTGGCTTTTAGGGGATGATTGACTGTTATAATGAGCGTATTCGGGCCAATCATAACATTATCGCCAATGGTTACCGGTGCAATGTCCAGAATAACACCGTTGAAATTAATTAGAAAATTGTCACCTACGAAAATGTTTTTGCCATTATCACAGACAAAGCGAGGCAATATGACCGGATTTTTGCCGACTTTACCAAATAAATTGCGGATTACGGTCTCGCGAGCTTCATAGTCGGCGGCGCTGATGGAGTTTAACTTCTCACAACCTTTTACGGCATTTAGTTTAAGAGCGTCTACTTCGGGATCCATAAAATTATAAGGCAAACCGGCGTTTAATTTTTCAAGTTCAGTCATATGTCCTCCTTTTGTTGTGCGTTAGCATTGAAAATTAGCGATAGGATTTTTCAAAAATAGTTAAATAATCTTCGGCCGAGAGAGGTAACGGATCGGCTGTAATATCGCCGCCTAATACATCGGCAATACGCTGCGGATATGTTTTTAGTTCTTCTTTAGTAATTCCGTAGTCACTCATTTTGAGTGTATCACAATTAATAGAGGCCAGTAAATTGTCTAAGGCGGCTATAAAATCTTTGCCTGAAGCAGCGTCTTTTACCCCCATGGCATTGGCCATCTTAATCATAGGTTCTTCGGCGGCCTGACGTTCGGCGAAGAAATCGTAATATTCGTGAGCAATCATAATGAGGCCGGCACCGTGCACGAGATCCTCATGATAACTACCCATAATATGTTCCATAGTATGTGGTGAAGTGCAGAGCATATAGTAGCCTGCTAAGGTATTGGCAATTGCCATGTGATAACGAGCTTCTTTATTGCTGCCGTCTTTATAAGCCTGTGGCAAGTATTTGGCGATTAATTCAATCGCTTTTAAGGCAAACATTTCGCCCATTACATGCTCGTTTTTATTAATCACACTTTCGGCAGCGTGAAAAAAGGCATCCATACCTTGGAAGGCTGTAAATTTAGGCGGTACACTCATCATCAAATCAGGATCAACGATACTTAAGGTTGGGAACATGGATGGGAAGAAAATGCCTGTTTTTTCTTTTAATTCATCATCGGAGATAACGGCGGCAATATCTACTTCACTGCCTGTGCCGGCCGATGTGGTGATGGCTACAATCGGTGCTGCATCATAGGGCGCCGTTTGCTTACCGCCGGCTTGGCTGAGTGAATAGTCCCAAATTTCGCCGGGATTTGTCATCATGAGGGCGATACATTTGGTAGCATCCATGACAGAACCGCCACCTAAGGCAATAACGAAGTCACAACCTTCTTGTTTGGCCATAGCGGCACCATCTGTTACGTTTTGACGCGTTGGATTTGGTCGAATTTGATCAAATACGGCATAATCCACACCGGCTGTTTTAAGTTCATCAATTACACGGTCTAAATATCCGTATTTTTTAGTAGATGAACCGTTTGAGGTAATGATTAATGCTTTTTTACCGGGCAAATTTTGTTCGTGCAAATGATTTAACTGACCAAAACCGAATAATACTTTAGTAGGCATGTTAAAAATAAACTGTTTCATAATAGGACCCTCCTTGTAATAGGAATCTTCTTGTTAACGTGTACCCACAGTATAATCGTCTTTTGGGATACTGACGACGGTAAAACGTAAGATATATAGTGGCAAATCTTAAGATAGATGATATACTGTAAAGAAGATTACGTAGAACTAGAAAGGTATTAGGCATCTAATATGGCAAAAAAACGTAAGGATAAAGAGAAATTGAAGAAGGCGATGAAGAAGCTTTCTAAAAAGGCAGAAAAGAAAAAGAAGAAGCTTAAGAAAAAAAAGCAAAATAAAAAGAAAAATAAAAAACTACATAACAAGAAGCTAAAAAAGAATAAGACAACGGATATAGCCATAAAAGGGGAGACAGCTATGGCGGAATCAGTGAAAGAGGAAGCAAGAAATAGCAAGGTGTTGTCAGCAGCCGTAACAAAAGAGGCGGCGGCAGTAGCCATTAAACAGGGTGAAACCAAAAGTGAAGAGAGTAAACCTGAAAATGACAAAGCTGCCATTGTAGAGGAAACGCCTATTTCACAGGAGCAACAAGCCTTGGAAGCGGCCTTCACCAAACTGGGTAATGCCTTTATTACTGAACACTGGCCGAAGTTAAGAGCCTTCGGCGACACTCATCCGCAACGGGCCTATCAGTGGCCGGGCAAAGAGGACGAAACTATCATGATTTGCGTTTTTAAAGGGCAACATATTGAAGAGGCTTTTCATCGTCACGATTTCTTCTTCTTAAATTTTGCCTATCAGGGGGATTATGGGGCACTGAGCTATACGCAGGATAACTATATTAAAGTCAAAGAAAATGAATGTTATATCGGGCAGCCCTATACGGGCTATGCCCTTCAAGGTGACAGTAAGGAAGAAATTATAATCATCGGCGTTTTAATTCAAAAAGAAGCCTTTTTTAAAACATTCTTCCCTATCCTGGCGGCTGATCAAAAAGTGTTTAATTTTTTCTTGGAGCCGCAGAATAATGAATTTTCTGAAAACTTCATTCATCTGCACTTTCAAAAGCCTCACTATGTGCGTCGTTTGTTGGAATTAATGGTGCTTGAATTTGCTGAATCGGCCGAGGATACACAAGCTATTTTGCAATCACTGGTGGCGGCCTTGCTGTTGGGCGTGGCACGTGAACAAAAGGCACAGCAACAGGCGGCCGATAATGGCAATTCAAGCAGTCTCATCGATCAGATTATGCAATATATCAGCACCCATGTAGATTCGGTTTCGTTGAAACAAATGGCCGCCGATTTGGCGTATCATCCGAATTATATTTCTAATTTGATTCGCCAGGAAACGGGGCAGTCCTTTAGTGAAATTGTGACGGCCCATCGCATGGATAGAGCCGCGTCACTGCTTCGCGGTACTGATTTGTCGGTTGAAATGATTGCCGGTATGCTAGGATACAGTAACACCAGTAATTTTTATAAGGCATTTAAAAAACACTTTAATACTTCGCCTAGAAGCTATGTTGAACAATAAATTATGACATGAAAAAGCCCCGCTTACAGTTAGTTTTGTAGTGACCCCAAAAAGTTAGACTTTTATTTCCGAGAAGCCTGAATAGGTTTCTCGGAATTTTTTATGCTACTGTATTCTTTAAGCGATACTTTACCGGACTTAGCCAATTCAACT
>NZ_SVCB01000040.1 GCF_015058545.1 Veillonella sp. | reverse complement strand
CACTTCGACGTGCTACCGATTGGTGTAATGCACTACCACGCAAAATTCTGAACTACCGGACACCGCAAGAAGTCTTCATTGAAGAAGTTAATAAGTTACTGGGTTTTTAAAAGTGTTCAATTTCATATTGCAATTTACTATAATTATTTAAATGTTAAAACGCGCTCATCCGTGATTAACCCCGCGAGGCGTTTATCATGCGCTTCCATAGGGATGTCATCGGGTACAACTTGGATGTCCCAAGCAACGCCGATTAAGCGTTCTTCAGGGACTTTTGCCAAAAATCGGTCATAATAACCGGCCCCCATCCCCATACGGCCACCTTTGGTATCAAAAGCTACCCCCGGAACTAAAATTAAATCCAGTTCATTAGGCGCCGCCGTTTCATAAGGTTCATTAGGAATGCGTATATGAAGGACGCCTGTCTTCACATCATCAAGACGTGTTAACCGCGCCGCAATCATTTCGGTTTTAGATACGCAAACCGGTACAAAGACCGCTTTGCCGTCTGCCAAAGCCTGTGTAACCAGCGCATCAAGATTGGCCTCTTTGGGCATGGCCAAATAGGCCATTACGGAGTGAGCCTTTTTATATTCAGCTGATTCCATAATGTGTTTGCACAGTGCCTCAGCCCGCGTTTTGCATTCACTGTCAGACATGGCTTGGCGCCTTGCTTTAAAAGCAAGGCGCATTGTATGCTTATCCATATTATTTGTCATCTTTGCCAAGCACATGAGCTACGCTGGAACGAGCTAATTTGATTTCAACTTTTTCAGCGATTTGAAGCATAATTGCATCGTCAGTCAAAGAATTGATTGTACCGTAAATACCACCGATAGTCACAATTTTCTGACCTTTTTTCAAACTGTTCAAAAGTTCGTTACGAGCTTTCTGTTGCTTTTTCTGTGGACGATATAAAAGGAAATAGAAAATTACAACCATTAATAATATCGGCCAACCGGCTTGAAATAACTGTTCTAAATCTGCCACTGTCTGTTCACCTCCAAAAAAACATATATATCTTTCAACGTCTAGGGTACCCTATTTTTTATAACCGGCCCAAAATTCATCACGAAAAGCCGGGAAACGGTCTTCCAAAATAGCGGCGCGCATTTGACGCATGAAATTCAATAAGAAATACAAATTATGATACGACACCAAACGGAAAGCTAAGATTTCTTCCGCCTTGTATAAATGTCGGATATAAGCACGAGAATAGTTGCGGCAAGTGTAGCACTGACAGCCTTCTTCCAACGGACCCCAATCATGAGCGTACGTAGCGTTTTTAATAACTACACGGCCATTATGAGTCATGGCCATACCGTTACGAGCCACGCGTGTCGGGAATACGCAGTCAAACATGTCTACCCCGCGGGCAACCCCTTCCACCAAACAATCCGGTGTGCCAACACCCATTAAATAACGAGCCTTATTAGTCGGCAATAACGGCGTTGTGTGATCCAAGATATCGTACATCAAATCGTGCGGTTCTCCAACGGATAAACCGCCGATGCTGTAACCGTCAAAGTCCATAGCCACCAATTCTTTGGCACTACGGGTTCGTAAATCTTTATACATACCGCCCTGAACGATACCGAACATACCTTGCGTCGGCGATGTATGTGCCTCACGGCAACGCTCTGCCCAACGAGTGGTACGCGCCGTGGAACGATCCGCATAGGCATAATCAGCCGGATACGGAATACATTCATCAAAAGCCATGGCTATATCGGCACCTAATTGCTCCTGTACTTTAGTCGCAATTTCAGGTGATAAAAACTTCTTGGAACCATCGATGTGGGAGCGGAAAGCTACCCCTTCTTCGGTAATTTTACGCAAATCGCCGAGGCTGAAAACCTGGAACCCGCCACTGTCGGTCAAGATACCGCCATCCCAATTCATGAAGCGATGTAAACCGCCTGCCTCTTCCACGAGGTCCGGACCGGGACGCAAGAACAAGTGATAGGTATTGCTCAAAATAATCTGAGCACCCATTTCTTTCAGTTCTTCCGGTGACATGGTTTTAACCGTTGCCTGTGTGCCTACCGGCATAAACATAGGTGTTTTAAATGTACCGTGCGGCGTATGTAAAAGCCCCGCCCGTGCACCGGTATGGGGACATTCTTTTTGTAATTCATAGGTAATAACCAAGCATATCCTCCTATCTAGTTGCAACCTGTCAAGTACATATTATAGCACAAAATATTTAACGAATAAACATAACATCGCGTTGCCTCACTGTTAACAATCAAGCAAAGTATGTTATGTGGCCAATCTGTTAGCGAATAAACATGGCATCGCCAAAGCTGAAGAAGCGATACCGTTCCTTAACTGCTTCTTTATAAGCAGCTAAGCAATGCTCTCTCCCCGCCAAGGCACTGATGAGCATGAGTAATGTTGATTGAGGTAGATGAAAATTCGTTATAAGAGCATCTACCATCTTATATTTATAACCGGGATAGATAAAAATCTGTGTCCAATCGTGACCGGCCTGAAGAACGCCATTCTGCGTCGCCGATTCCAAGGTGCGCACCGAAGTAGTGCCCACAGCCACAATCCGCTTACCGGCGGCTTTAGCATCGTTAATAATTTTAGCCGTTTCCGCCGTTACCACATAGTATTCGCTGTGCATTTCATGGTCTTCAATCGTTTCTTCCGAAACGGGACGGAACGTACCGAGCCCAACATGAAGGGTTACAAAGGCCAAAGTCACACCTTTGGCTTTTAAGCGTTCCAATAATTCCGGCGTAAAATGAAGTCCCGCTGTCGGCGCTGCTGCCGAGCCTTTTTCACGAGCATACACTGTCTGATACCGGTCTTTATCTTCTAATTTTTCATGGATATACGGTGGCAACGGCATTTCGCCGATTTCCTGAATGATATCGTCAAAAACGCCCTGCGCTTCAAACTGAATAATACGGCCGCCAAAACTTGTTTTATCCAAGACTTTACCGGTCAAGCGATCGTCGAATACCAATTCCTGACCAATCGGGCATTTTTTACCCGGTTTGACCAAGCATTCCCATTTGTTTTCACTGCAAGGCGTGAGGAGCAATACTTCTACTTTACCGCCACTGCCCTGACGATGGCCGTACAAACGGGCCGGAATTACTTTCGTATCGTTAAAAACCAACACATCATTATCGGATAATTCGTCAACGATGTCGTAAAAATGTTCCTTGTGTGCCACTTCGCCGGTCACCTTATCAAGGAGCATGAGGCGCGAGGTATCACGCGGTTCCACCGGATGCTGAGCAATCAGTTCTTCCGGCAATTCATAATCAAAATCTGTTACCTTCATGGTAAAACTTCCTTCTTTCAAACTGTTTTAATACGTTTTTTGCGATTACACGTACTCTCTATCGGTCAGGCTTAACTATGCATGCCTACGAGAAACAAATTAATACGCTTTATCTATAGTCACACCCGTATAATAGTGCGTTAAAATCGTTTTGTAATAATCCTTAGCCGACGTAGGTGCTTTCGCCGCCATAGCCGCTGCGCCCCACTGGGACAGGCCTAAACCATGGCCCCAGCCATAACCGCGAATCGAAACAATATCAGTCGCCTTTTTAAAAGTGTGATAAGCTTTTGGATTTTTAAAACTATCCGCCGTAGACGGTGCTTTTACGTTGACATAGAAATCAAACAAGGTGGATTTCAAGCCGAATATTTTCATAATCGTTTCGCCCGTCAACGTAAGTGTCTTTTTATTACCTACAAAATCCGCCGTCATAACGCGACCGGATACACCGCGATCGGCAAATTTCATAGGCCGCTGGCGCAAGGTACTGAGTTTAATTTCCTTCAGGGTACCCACATCTTTACCGGCTGCCCGCAATTTTGCTTCCATTTCCGCTCGCGTAAGTTTAACGGTCCAGGCAAAGCTGTCACCGCTTTGCTTGTAATCGGCATAATCCTTAACGCCACGCAAATACGGCACATTACTGCCCCACACGTTTTCACTGTTTTCCGTGTAACCGCCGGCATTCGAATGGAACAAAGCTTCAATGGGCTGTCCTTTATACTGCACAACCATGCCCTTCGTGTCATCTACGGCTTTCGTGGTACTGTTAAACTCAGCAGCCTGGCCGTTATACACTTGATGATTCGTAGTTGGCTGCACATCGTAAGCTTTGGCGGCACTTTGTTTCATATTATATAAAGCATAGGTACGCGCTGCTACAGCCTGCGCTTTTAACGCTTCCTGCGGCCAACTTGGCGATACTTCTGCCGGCACCACGCCATACAAGTATTCTTCAATGGAAACTTCGTTAATGAGCATCATGCCCCCTGACGAGGTGGGCACAATTTTAATGGCGCCGCGATACGGCTTACTATCCAGCAAAATAGTACCTTCCACATTGCCTTGCCACGATTTAATATAGGCAGAACCGTCTACAGTTTTACCGTTTACCGTAACTTTATTATTCTTAACGCCAATTGTTACCGTGTCGGTAGCGGCAAATTTGGCAAACGGCGATTTATTGCTCGTATATACCGCCAACTGGCCACTGCCGGCTACCGGCCAAGTACTGCTGCGGGTCGCCAATAAAACGCGAATAGCCGGAATATTGGCTTGCTGCGGCGTATTAAAGGCCGGCACTTTAGTAGACTTAGTGTTTGCAGCGGTGGCACTGTTTTTAGCATCAGTAGCCTTTGTAGCACGCTTACTTTCCGACTTCGTCGTAATCGTGGTAGTTTTCGTCGTCGTTACCGTATGGGTGTCTTTATTCGCCTTCGTTACCACCGTGGTAGTCGATTTAGTTTCTTTTACCGGTGTCTTAATCGTCGTAGTCGTCGTTGTCGACTCGGCCCCTTCTTTGGTGACCGTCACACTGGCCCCCCATACTGGCACGACGGTGGACATCAGGCAGCTAAGCACCGTAAGTAGCAAAACACGATTAACTGCTTTTAATTTCATAAATCCCCCTGATTGGATGCATTGGCATTGGGATTCGTAATTCCCAAATGGTCATAGGCTAACTGCGTTGCCATACGGCCGCGACTGGTACGAATCAAAAAGCCCAATTGCATCAAATACGGTTCATACACATCCTCGATGGTATCTCGCTCTTCACTGGTAGCCGCCGCAATCGTATCGATGCCCACAGGGCCACCGTTAAATTTCTCAATAATTGTTTTTAAAATTACCCGGTCTACCCGATCGAGTCCCAATTGATCAATGTCCAAACGCTGCAACGCATCGTCGGCAATGATATTGGTAATCTCACCGTCCCCCAGCACTTGTGCCACATCGCGGACGCGTTTCAACAAACGGTTCGCAATACGCGGAGTCCCGCGGGAACGACGGGCAATTTCAGCGGCGCCCGTATCGGTAATCTTTGTATTCAATACTTCCGCCGCCCGTTTTACGATAAATTCCAACTCATCTTGCTTGTAATATTCCAAATGATTAATAATACCGAAACGGTCGCGTAACGGACCGGACAACGCGCCGGCCTTCGTGGTAGCGCCAACCAAAGTAAACGGTCTTAAATCGATGCGCACCGAACGTGCGCTCGGCCCCTTACCTACGATAATATCCAAGGAATAATCTTCCATAGCGGAGTACAATACTTCTTCCACCGTACGGGATAAGCGATGAATTTCATCGATAAAAAGCACATCATGGTCCTGTAAATTACTGAGCAGCGCCGCCAAATCACCGGACCGTTCAATGGCCGGGCCGGATGTAATGCGGAAGTTTACGCCCATCTCATTGGCAATAATGCCGGCCAAGGTGGTTTTACCAAGCCCCGGCGGTCCGTATAGCAAAACATGGTCAAGCGCTTCTTTACGTTCTTTTGCTGCTTGAATATATACTTTTAAATTATTTTTTACATCCGTTTGGCCGATGTATTCGTGCAAATAGCGCGGTCGCAAGGAGAACTGCCAAGTGTCGCCACTTTGTTCTTCTTTGCCCACCACGCGGCTTTGACTGTCAACCACACGTATTTCTTCTTTCATGACTACCTACCCTTTCCCAATTCAGATAATACGTCGCGTATCAATGTCGCCACATCTCGCTCACCATTATCCAATCGAGTGAGTATATCAACAAATTCCGATTCCCGATAGCCTAAGGCCATTAATGCGTCCGCCGCCTCACCGGCAATGCCGGTTTGCGTAGCATGTACGGCCGTATCAAGAGCCGCCTGCGTTGCCGGTGCCGTCGTAAATTTACCGATTTTATCTTTTAATTCGAGCACCAAGCGCTCCGCCGATTTTTTACCGATACCGGGCAGCTTCGTAAGTGTTCCCAATTCGCCATTCATAATGGCCACTTTAATACCATCCACGGACAAACCGGACAAAATACCGAGCCCCACTTTCGGACCGATACCGGATACGGAAATCAGCAAGGTAAAAAGATCATATTCATCTTGTGTCGCAAATCCATAGAGCTGAATCGCATCTTCGCGAACACTCATATGGGTATATAATAACGCTTCCTGTCCTTCTGTTAACGCATCGCGGGTGGTTCCGGAAATATATACGCGATAACCTACGCCATGCACATCTATAAAACAGGAGCCTTGAAAAATCTGATTAATGATACCACGAAGAAAACCGATCATGGATTATTGCCTCCTAAAATCTATTCGAATTCAATATTTTGGCCTATAACTGCAAACGGCGCCGCAAGTCATCACCATGAGAGCTGTGAGCCGTACAAATGGCAATGGCCAAAGCATCGGCCGTATCATCGGGCTTAATTTTTTCACGAATCCCGAGCATATTCATAGTCATATAAATAACCTGCTCTTTAGTGGCGCGACCATAGCCTACTACGGCCTGCTTAACCTGGAGTGGCGTATACTCATAAATAGGGATGCGCCGTTGGCTGGCAGCCAATAAAATGACGCCCCTCGCCTGTCCTACGGCAATGGCGGTCGTTACATTGCGATTAAAAAACAATTGTTCTACGCCAAATTTATCGGGTCGGTATTCTTCCAAAATATCACTTAAATCATTGAATAATATTTCAAGCCGCATGGCATCCGTATCTTGCGGCGTGGTGGTAATACAGCCGTAAGCAACGGGTTGCAACCGACTGCCGTCCACGTCGATAATGCCATAACCGCAAATAGCGGTGCCCGGGTCTATACCTATAATTCGCATAATAATCTCCTTCTAAATCTATCTATCTTTTTATTATAGCATTTATAGAACTATAGACCAAACAGATTAGCGAATAAATCAGATCATGTAATCAACCTTCGCTATCGTTCAGGCCCGCTATTATTAAAAAACGGTATTATTAAAACAAGAACGGTATTACAAAAATAAGTTTTCCTGTATTACATGCGTTCCTTAACTTTTGAAACAAAGGCTTCAAAAAGAGCATACATATCTTCGTGTTCACGCCACATATTTTCAGGATGCCACTGTACGCCTACTACCGATGCGTCGTTGTTTTCAATGCCTTCCACAATACCGTCAAGGCTCGTAGCCGTTACCCGCATGGACGGTGCTACATCGCGAATTGCCTGATGATGACGGGAGTTAACCAAAGTATTTAAGCCCAATACGGCATGTAGGAAACTGTCTTTGGCTACGTTAATGCTATGGGTCGGGTAACCCCCCGGTGCTTTTTGGGAATGCTTAATATATGAATTCGGACACTGCGATTTAATATCCTGATATAAATTACCGCCTAAAGCCACATTGATGATTTGCGCCCCTTTGCAGATACCCAAGATTGGTTTACGCACTTTAACCGTAGCTTGTATCAATTCCCGTTCAAAAACGTCTCGTTTATAATTAACCATGCCGATTTCACGACGCGGTTCTTCACCGAATAAATGAGGGTCTACATCAGATCCGCCATGAACAATAAGGCCATCATATAATTCAAAATAGTCTTCGCCGATAGCATTCGGTACATCCGGCAAAATAAACGGAATACATCCCAAAACGCTGAGCACTTCTACCAGCTCACGAGATACATACGGTGCCATTCGCAAATTAGTGCTGTTCGTTGCTTCCATATAAGTGTCGGCCGTAATTGCAATGCGTGGTTTCATAGCAGTCCCTCATTTCTAAATACCTAACTTTGGGCAAACAGGTACTAAGTCGTTTTTCATAAAGCGGCTATCGCCTGCCGTCCGTAAAACGTTCATTACATACATTATACATTCATTATACAAAAAAGGGTTCTATAATTTATTTTGGGGCGCTAAAGAGAAACGCTAGTTGCGTGTCCTCTTGGCGCCTACTTTTTTTTGCACAAAAAAAGATATATTGAATAAAATCCGATACAATAAAGGTGCTAACAATTAACGAAAGGATGTTT
>NZ_SVCB01000039.1 GCF_015058545.1 Veillonella sp. | reverse complement strand
TTTAATTCTTTAGCAGTTGCATGGAATCCCCATCCACGCTCAAATAGACAGTAAACTTTTTCTTTAATTTCTTTAGAATACTTTGCCATAAAAAAACTGCACCTCCAAAAATTGTGTCCAATTTTTGGGGTGCAGTTCACGACGAACCTGTCCTTTTTGTTTTCTTATTTAATTATACTGCATATTATAAGGAAGCAGCTAATGTTACTGCCTCTTTAGCATTCTTGGCCATGCCCATATAGGTCAGGCCGTATTCCCTTCTTTATTCGGACTTCCATTAATAAATAAAATATTCATAATATGTTCCTTTCTGACAGCTAAGAACTGTCGTCAATTCTATGGTCTCGAGTACCTTCAATTCTTTTTTCCATAGCTATATTGTAGACCCGACGGTTATAAAATAACATTGCTAATTATGCAGAGTACTCTAACTTTAACACATACTGAAATCACACTAAAAAATTATATGATAAAAGCAGGGCTCCTTTAGGGAGCCCTGCTTGAATGAAGTACTAAATCTGCATCTAACCATTATTGCTGAAACAAAATTTAGCTTACTAATATGGATTTATAAATTATTCGTTCTTACAGCTTTTTTACGAACTCCGACTTCAACGCCATGGCACCGAAGCCGTCGATTTTGCAATCGATGTTGTGATCGCCGTCAACGAGGCGAATGTTTTTAACACGGGTTCCCTGTTTTAATACGGAGGCCCCTTTTACTTTAAGGTCTTTAATGATTGTTACGGAATCGCCGTCCTGCAAGAGATTGCCGTTGGCATCACGCACAACTAAACCACCTTCGGTGGTTTCAGCATCGGCGGCAGACCATTCATGGGCACACATAGGACATACATAAAGATGGCCATCCTCATAGGTATACGATTCGCCGCATTTTGGGCAATTAGGTAATTCACTCATTGATAGTCTCCTTTACATTACAAAATATAACTATATACTCTTAATCCACAATTTCCGCCACGGATTTACGCGGTCTCGCAAATGGATGCTCAGCAGGCACGCCAATCGTTACAACCGCTGCAATTTCATGACTTAAATTAAGCCATGCTTTCGCTTCTTCCTGAATAAAATAAATATCATTAATCCACAAAGAACCTAAACCGTATTCGGTCGCCATTAAGAGAATTGTATTAATAAACGCCCCCAAGGCCTGTAAATCACTTTTAGCCCAGATGCGTTCATAATCGATATCATCGTCAAACGGATTATACACGATAAGTACGGCGCCGGCCGTTTTCATGGCATGCAGACTGATTTCCAAACTGCCGAAACGTTGCCCCGCTTCTTTAAGCCGTTGTAAACAAGCATAGCCCATTTCAACAAAGGCATCTTTTGAGGCCCCATCCAATATGCGTACGCGCCAGGCCTGACGATTTTTAGGTGACGGCGACATTTTAGCCATGTCTATCATATGCTCAATATGAGCCCTCGGTACAGGAACCGCTTCATAACGGCGAATACTCCGGCGCGCCCCGATAGCTGCTTCGAGACTCATCAAATGAGGCGTTTTAGCCGAATCCTCCAAAGCTGTCTCACTCATTCGTTCCTGTTCATTTGCACTCATAATGGCGTCAGCCCTTCCTTTTTAAAATAATTGCTTAGCAATTTCTATTATATTATATCAAAAATACGTGCATAAACCTAATTTACCATATTTATTTCGATTTTATAGTCCTAAAAATTACCAATCGCTCAGTTACTATTTCTTAGAAAAATAATCATCATTTTAAAATTAATTAAGATACACTATATGGATACATTTTGTCCCGCCATCAATCAAATGGTCCCTTTTTTTGTATTTTTAGAGTAGGCAAATACGATTATTTAGTATATACTAAATTAAGACTTTTACTATCTGTTAAATTAACGAAATTTAGTGTATACTAGAGAAATCGTTATTAAATACTAAGGAGGCTACAATGAATAACATCGTAGTTATCGGCAGTTGCAACATGGACATTACCGTCATGGCCGATAAACGTCCCGCAGCCGGTGAAACGATTATGGGCTCGGGGCTTAATATTTCGCCGGGCGGCAAAGGGGCTAACCAAGCGGTAGCGGCCGCCAAGTTGGGGGCTCAGGTTACCATGGTCGGTTGCATCGGCGATGATGCTTATGGCCGCATGGTCTTGGACAATCTCCACAAATATAACATCAATACTGATTACCTCACCGTAATCGAAGGTGAAAACAGCGGTACCGCGCACATTACCTTAGCGGAAGGCGATAACAGCATCATCGTTATTGCCGGCGCCAATGCTAAAGTGGACGAAAAAGTTGTAGACAACGCGTGGGACGCTATCCAAAAAGCAGATTTAGTGCTCGTTCAAAACGAAATCCCTTTATCGACAATTGGCTATATTACGGAAAAATGCTCTAAAAACGGCATTAAAGTCCTCTTAAACCCCGCTCCGGCCACCGATTTAGATTCGGCTTGGCTTGAAGCGGCCACATATATTACACCTAATGAACACGAATTAGCTGCACTATATCCGGCTCAGGCAACAGAAGACACCATGCTTGCCAATGAAGGAAAAATTATCGTAACCCTCGGTAAGCAGGGCGTGGCTTATGCCAAAGACGGTATGGTTCACACCGTTCCCGGTTTTACCGTAACGCCGATAGACACAACCGGCGCCGGCGACACCTTCAACGGAGCTTTTGCCACAGCCATCGCCAATAATAAATCCATGGACGAAGCGCTTCAATACGGCAATGCAGCCGCCGCTCTTTCCATTTTAAAATTAGGTGCTCAGGAAGGTATGCCTACGGCTGATGAAGTAGCTGCCTTCTTAGCCAAAAGGAGTTAATCATGCAAAAAGGTGGAATCTTAAACAGTCACATTGCTAAAGTATTAGCCGATCTAGGTCATACTGATACAATTTGCATCGGCGATTGCGGTTTGCCCGTACCGGCCGGCGTGCAGAAAATTGACTTAGCTCTCACTTTCGGAACACCAAGTTTTGAAGCCGTAGTGCGTGTCTTGAAAGCCAATATGCAAGCCGAATCGATTCATATTGCCTCCCCTATGGAAGAAATGAATCCCCATAACTATGCCGTTCTTCAGGAATTATATCCGCAAGATCGCTACGAATGGGTCAGAACCGACCACGAAGCCTTTAAAGAAGCAACGAAACAGTGTAAATGCATTATTCGCACCGGTGAAACCACACCGTATGCCAATGTAATCTTACAGGCGGATTGCATTTTTAACGACGAAAAATAAACGATTAGGAGTTTTCAATGGAAATCAAAATGACAGGGATTGCCAAAGCCTTTGGAACCAACCAAGTTCTAAAAGACGTGGCCATTACCCTAAAAGCCGGTGAAGTTCACGCCCTCATGGGGGAAAACGGGGCGGGTAAATCTACCTTAATGAACATTCTTACAGGCTTACACAAAGCGGATGCCGGCGTTATTACGGTCGATGGCGTCGCCACGACCTTCGCCAATCCGCGCGAAGCAGAGAAAAACGGGATTGCCTTTATCCATCAAGAATTAAACATTTGGCCAAATCTAAGCCTCTTGGAAAATCTGTATCTTATGCAACCGAAACGCAATGGTCTCGGCATGCTCGATAAAAAATCCATGCTCGCTGAAGCACAGGCCAAATGCAAGGAATTAAATATTGAATTACCGCTCACCAAAGAAGCCGGCGAGTGTTCCGTCGGTCAACAGCAAATGGCGGAAATTTTGCGTGTACTCATGCTCGATGCGAAGGTCGTTATTATGGACGAACCTTCCGCTGCGCTCACCGAACGTGAAACGGAAACCTTGTTCCGCATGATGCGCCAATTAAAAGCCCAAGGCGTAGCCATTGTATACATCTCCCACCGCATGGAAGAAGTGTTCAGTGAATGTGATGTTATTACCGTTATGCGCGACGGCCACACCATCAGCACCAAGCCTGTTCAAGAAACATCGGTTGATGAAGTGGTTCGTCACATGGTAGGTCGTTCCATCGATGAATTTTATCCCGATAGAACCACGACCCCTGGCGACGTGGTCCTCACCGTTAACGGCTTAAAACCGAAAGATTTCAACAGCACCATTTCCTTTGATTTACGTAAAGGCGAAATATTGGGTGTAGCCGGCCTCATGGGAGCCGGGCGCACGGAAATCATGCGCGCCATCTTCGGCATCGACAAACATGATGGTGGTGAAATCACCTTGAACGGTGAACATCTCCATTTCAAAAAACCGGAAGATGCGATTAAAGCCGGGATTGCCTTCATCACGGAAGACCGCAAAGGAGAAGGTCTGATTCTTGACTTTTCCATCGGCAAAAATATTACCTTGCCTAATCTCGGCCAAGTATGTCCAAATCATGTGCTCAACAGCAATAAATTGGTGGATTTTGCGGACAACTTATCCAAACGCTTAGGCGTTAAAACTCAATCGGTTCACTTACCGGCCTCCTCGTTATCCGGTGGTAATCAGCAAAAAGTAGTCATCGCCAAATGGATTGGTCTATCCCCTTCCATCATCATCATGGACGAACCGACCCGCGGTATCGACATTGGTGCCAAACGCGATATTTACGATTTAATGAATGAATTAACGAGCCAAGGGGTTTCCATTATTATGGTCTCCTCGGAACTCCCTGAAGTATTGGGGATGAGTGATCGGGTCATGGTTATTCACGAAGGAGCCGTTGCAGGTATACTAAACCACAACGACGCCACACCGGAAGCCATCATGAACCTAGCAACAGGAGGACAATAATGAACCAGAATATTACGGAAACACTCAAAAAATTAGGCCCGCTCATCGGCCTGATTGCCTTATTTATTATTATCGCATTTCTTAACGACAGTTTCTTGGAATTCTCCAACTTGCGCAACTTATTACGCCAAGTTTCCATTAACGCCATCATCGCCTTCGGTATGACCTTCGTTATTTTGACGAGCGGTATCGACTTATCCGTAGGCTCCATTCTTGCCTTATCCAGTGCCATCATGGCCAACTTCATCGTAGGCGGCATGAATCCGGAAGTGGCAATTTTAGCCTCTGCCGGCGTAGGCATTATCCTCGGCGGTATCAACGGTATCGTCATTGCCTACGGTAAAGTGGCACCATTTATCGCCACCTTGGCAACCATGACCATTTATCGCGGGGCTACCTTGGTATTTACGGACGGCAACCCTATCAGCGGTTTGACCAGCGATCCTTTGTTCCACGGCTTCGGTCAAGGCGACATTGCAGGCCTGCCCGTACCGGCCATTACCATGTTTGTATCCTTCCTTATTTTATGGTTTGTTTTGCAAAAAACATCCCTTGGTCGTCAGACCTATGCTATCGGCGGCAGTGAAAAGGTAAGTTATATCGCAGGTATTAAAATTAACCGCGTTAAAATCTTCGCTTACGCCTTAACCGGTATGCTCAGTGCCATTGCGGGCGCCATTATTACGTCCCGCCTCAATTCGGCTCAACCGACAGCCGGTATGGGCTATGAACTTGACGCTATCGCCGCTGTAGTATTGGGCGGTACCAGTCTTGCCGGCGGTCGTGGTCACATTGTAGGTACCTTAATCGGTGCCCTCATCATCGGCACCCTCAACAATGGTTTAAATATTCTCGACGTTTCCAGTTTCTATCAACAAATCGTCAAAGGTATTGTAATTCTACTTGCAGTCCTCGGGGACCGCAAAAAAGCGTAGGAGGTTAGGAATGAAAAAATTATTAACAGTCATCGCTGCCGTAATCTTAGTTATCGGTCTCGTAGCCGGTTGCGGCTCTTCCAACAATGGTGGTGGCGATAAAAAACAAGGTACTATCGGTTTCTCCGTATCCACCTTAAACAACCCGTTCTTCGTATCTTTAAAAGACGGTGTTGAAAAACAGGCTAAAGAATTAGGCCTTAAAGTTAAAATCGTTGACGCTCAAAACGACCCTGCAAAACAGGCTAATGACGTTGCCGATTTATTAGAAAGCGGCGTATCCGTATTGATCGTTAACCCGGTTGACTCCGCTGCGATTGCTACTTCCGTTGAAGCAGCCAATGCTAAAAATATTCCGGTTATCACGGTTGACCGCTCTACCGACAAAGGTAAAGTTGTAGCTCACATCGCGTCCGATAACGTTAAAGGCGGCGAAATGGCAGCTCAATTAATCGTTGACAAACTCGGCAATGGCACTAAAGTTGCTGAAATCGAAGGTATCCCGGGTGCTTCCGCTACGCGCGAACGTGGTCAAGGCTTCCACAATGTAGCCGACAAATCTTTAGACGTGGTAGCTAAACAGAGTGCTGATTTTGACCGCACTAAAGGCTTAAACGTTTCCACTAACATTCTTCAAGCTAACCCAGATGTAAAAGCTATTTTTGCTCACAATGACGAAATGGCGCTTGGTGCTATCCAAGCTGCTAAATCGGCAGGCAAACAAGTTTTCATCGTAGGTTTTGACGGTACTGCCGATGCTGAAAAAGCTGTTCAAGACGGCACCTTAGCGGCTACTATCGCACAACAACCTGAATTGATGGGTAAAATTGCTGTAGATACTGCTTCCAAAGTTATCAAAGGTGAAACAGTAGAAAGCAAGATTCCTGTAGAACTTAAAGTAGTAACTAAATAAAACATATGCTTTGATACGTTGATAGAAACATTGATAGAACAAAAGCTGTGTACAGTTCGTTGGGTATCTGTACACAGCTTTTTATATTTCTAATTAAAATAGTCCACCTCTCAATTTGATTATAACGCATTTATCTCATACATAAAATGCATCAATAATAATTTTTCTATTTAATTCAACTTTAAAGAGTGGTAAAATAAACTGTATACTATATTGTCAGACAAAAAATCGTTAACTTTTCAGAATTAACTAAGCTAACTGAAACATACCTTGTTTGTCTGATACCTCGGATGGCTTCGATTCCGACCTTGAAAGGAGATATTAATTATGAGTAATTTTACTGTAACTGCTACTGACAAAAAGCTGCTCGACCTTTTGGCGACAGACGCGAAATTAACCCATGACCAATTGGCGGCCATGTTAGGTGTAGCCAAAGCTGAGGTATCTGAACGTATCGCCGCGCTCGAAGCGGAAGGCATTATCAAAGGCTATCAAGCCGTAATCGACTGGGAAGCCATCGATGCCAATAAGGCAACCGCCCTCATTCAACTTAAAGTTACACCGGAACCTGATCAAGGCTTCGATAAACTCGCCCACCGCATCATGCAATTCGAAGAGGTGGAAGGTGTCTATCTCATGTCCGGCGTTATGATTTGACCGTTATCATTCAGGGTCAAAGCATGCGCGATATCGCCCTCTTTGTAGCACGTCGTCTTTCCACTTTGGAAGGTGTCCAAGGCACGGGTACGCACTTTATCTTGAGCCGCTACAAAGACCGTAATGTAATCTACCATGACGAAGAACAGAAAGAAACAAGGAGTAATGTGTTCTATGATTAATTATGATAAATTTTTAAATCGTGAGCTGTCCAATGTAAAACCGTCCGGTATTCGCCGATTCTTCGACATTGCCAGCGAAATTGATGATGTTATTTCCCTCAGCATCGGCGAACCGGATTTCACCACACCATGGCATATTCGTGAAACCGGTATCGATACCTTAGAAAAAGGTAAGACCTGGTACTCACCAAATCGCGGTTTTGCGGACTTACGCGAAGAAATCAGCCGTTGGTTCACTCGTAAATACGATGTAACATATGATCCCGCTACTGACATTCTGGTCACTGTTGGTGGTTCTGAAGCCATCGATTTAGCTCTTCGTGCCCTCATTAACGAAGGTGACGAAGTACTCATTCCGGTGCCTAGCTTTATTTGCTACACGCCACTTACGGAAGTAGCCAAAGGTGTGTCCGTACCGGTGAAAACCAAAGCGGAAAATAACTTCCGCCTTACGGCCGAAGATATTCGCTCCCACATTACACCTAAAACCAAATTGCTCGTTTTACCATTCCCTAATAATCCAACCGGTGCGATTATGCGCCGTGAACATTTGGAGGAAATCGCCAAAGTCATCGAAGAACATGACTTGCTCGTTATTTCCGATGAACTCTACAGCGAGTTGACCTACGGATCTGAACAACATGTAACCATCGCATCAGTTCCGGGCATGAAAGAACGAACCATCGTCATTAACGGCTTCTCCAAAGCCTTCGCTATGACGGGATGGCGTCTCGGCATGGCGCTCGGTCCAAAAGAAATTATCACCCAAATGACGAAACTTCATCAATACGGCATTATGAGTGCCCCATCGGTTGCTCAATATGCTGCCATTGAAGCGTTGAAACACGGGGATAAAGATATTGAATACATGCGCGACCAATACGATATTCGTCGTCGCCTCTTGGTTAAAACCTTTAACCAATTGGGTCTCACTTGCTTCGAACCGGAAGGTGCCTTCTACGTATTCCCGGACATCCGCTCCACCGGCCTCGATTCCGAAACCTTCTGTGAAAAATTACTTTATGCTAAACACGTAGCCGTCGTACCGGGCAATGCCTTTGGCGATTGCGGTGAAGGCTTCGTGCGCGTTGCCTACGCCAATTCCTTAGCCAATATTAAAGAAGCGTTAAAACGTATTGCCGAATTCTTGCATGAATTAAAAAATTAAGAAAAATAAATTAGAAACGCCTTCGCATACTGTGAAGGCGTTTTGCTTGCCCACAGCTTTTCCTCTTAGAGTCAGTCTAAACACGGCATGCAAAAAGCCCTCTCACAAGTTGTGAGAGGGCTTTTGTTATATGCAGTTACTTTGGTATCGCTTAGGTGCATAATCTTCCCTAAGCCCCTAAATTAACCGAGTTTTATTAGATATATTTTTTAGCCAACGCTTCAAAATCAGCTTCATGATCCTGAATCCAAATATCGTAGGCCACGCCGGCATCATTTAAAGTCTTAGCCAATTCAGCAAAGAAAGCCGGTAAATCAGCGGTTGTAATGGCACCCAAAGGTTCGCCGAAAGTAACAACGCCTAATTCATCGCTACCGCCTTTAAACAAATTGAAAGCAGGTTGTGGCTTACCGTCTACTTGTTTTACGAACCCGTGTAAACCTAAGGTACCGATTTGATGAGTACCGCAAGAAGATGGGCAGCCGGAGATATGAATCTTAGGTAATAAAGCATCATCAATACCTTCTGCTTTTAAATGAGCCAAAATATCTTTATAGGCAGCCTGAGAGTTCTGGAAACCTACCTGGCATTTAGACGCACCAACGCAGCATACGCTGGCGGAGAAGTTGGATGTAGAGCTGTCGTCTTTGATTAAATCATAAACTTTACGAGCTTCGTCAGCTGTCAAGTTAATGAAGTAAGTGCCTTCTTCACCGGTCATACGAGCTTCCGTACCTTCCAAGGAACCTACGTATTGGAATACGTCGCGAGCCACTACCGGCTGCGCATGGCCTCCTACCGGATGATAGTATACATAATATAAACCGTCTTGAACCTGTTCGCCGATTAAACCGTTAGCTTTTGCCAATTCGTCCTGAGTCAATTTGCCATTGCCGGTTTTAGTAATCGTAGTATCAGGTAAAGTGTAGTCCAAATCTTCTACGCGTTTAGTGAACAACAAGAATTTATTGAACGTTTCACGGAATTTATCTTCGCCCATTTCAGCAACCATGTAACGGGTACGGTTTTTGCTGCGAGTTTTGTAATCAGCATTTTCAATGAAAGTGCGAACCATGGCTTTAATGTAGTATAACATTTCGGACGGATCCACTTTTTCAGCCAATAAAATGCCTTTACGCGGATTGCCGCCGAGACCGCCGGCTGCATATACCGTAAATGTACCGTCAGCTTGTGCCCAGAAACCTAAGTCTTTGAAAGTTACGTGAGTGGCGTTTTCAAGGCCGTTAGTAAATGCAATTTTAAGTTTACGAGGCATTTTGAAGTCAGGAATTAAGGTCAAAATATATTCGCTGGCTACCTGCACATATGGGGTGATATCGAATGGTTCACCCGGTGTTACACCGCGCAATGGGCTGGCTGCGATATTACGCGGATGGTCACCGCCGCCACCACGGGAATAAATGCCCTGTGCATGGCATTCTTTGAACATTTCAATAATTTGTGGCCCCTGCAAGCTGTGAATCTGAATAGATTGACCGGTCGTAAAATGTAAATGTGGCAAATCATTGCGTGTGAATAAATCAGCTAAGAAGGCAAGCTGTTTTTGCGTAATACGTCCCCCAGGTAAACGCAAACGGAACATGCCTGTGTTAGCACCGCGTTCTGCATACGTACCGAACGGGCCGGACAAGCCTTTGTAATCGTTAACTGAAATTTCTTTGTTGAAGAATTGTTCGCTTACTTTAGCAAACTTTGGTAAATCTTTGATGAGGCGTGCTTTCACCTCTTCTGTTAAAAATGTCATCTGTATCCCTCTCGTTTCTTATAATGACATACTTATATCAACTACAAATACAACTAATTCAATCGTAACACGTCTCCCGAACCGCGTCAATATTGAACACGACTCGAGGGACGAAATATGTCTCTATCAAATTTGATAGCGTTAATCAATACGCATACAAATCAAACCAATAATCAGTATAAATCTACTGTAATAAGGTAGTTGTGACAATTGTCACATTTGTAAAATTGTCACATCTGTAACAATCGACCGCATGGCAATTGTCAGCTTTTATTACCGATGATAGGCGCCCTGCTTCGCCTTTGGCGGTTGTAAAATCATAGACCACATAATCCCCGCCTTCAAACCGCCCGGTGGCAAGCGATGATTGCCGCTGTGAAAAATGTGCCGTCCCGTAACAGCCGTGTTCGGTTGCCAAACAGCTGCTGCCGGCATTGTTTTAACCGGTTGAGCCGACGGAATCGTCGTCCGATTCGGTGAAATCGTCGCCGTCTTAGGCACCTGGCGGGTAGTTCCTTGACCGGTTGTCGTTCTCGGCCGAACCGGTTCACGCCATTGCGATTCCTGTCTTTGCGGCATTGACACAATAACCGGCTCTGGTTGCTGCTTCGTTACCACAATAACCGGTTCCGGTTCACGTTGCTTAGGCGTAGTTACATCCGTAGGCAACGGGGCTTCACTCGGCCTTGAAGCTTCTCTCGGCAGCGACGCTTCCCGTGGTAAGGACGCCTCCGGCTGATTCCTAGGCACCGACGGTTCCTTGCGTTCCATTTTAATGCCGTAATGCCGTTCCATCTCTTCCCAGGTCATAGCCTCTTCACTACGACCGCGCGTATTGGCATTACCGGTTCTCGTATTGCCGGCAGGCCCCATGCCTCCCGTTGTACGATTACGCTGACCTTCACTTGGCGGCATAGGATTCGTCGGTTGCTGCGAACGCGGTCCCGGCCGATTTTGTTCGCCCGGTTCGGACCAATCGTAATCAGTCCTGTTTTCCATATTCGTGTTATCCTCATTAGGATTTCTATTTTGCCGCTTTTTACGGGTACTCAAAATAACATTGCCCAAGATGATCAACACTAATATAAAACCAAGATCCAAATCCATAGCTTAACCTCCGCTATTTATTTTGTGGCTTCGGTTGAGTTGTTAACTCCGCCGTTTCCCCTTCAGCGATAGTTTCACGCATCTTGGTATCTGCCATAATGTTATTCATATTGTAATAATCCATTACGCCCATGTGACCGTCACGCAATGCTTGCGACAAGGCTTGCGGAACTTCTGCCTGTGCTTCTACAACTTTCGCCTGCATTTCCTGTGTATACGCTCTCATTTCCTGTTCTTTGGCTACCGCCATAGCACGACGTTCTTCCGCTTTTGCCTGAGCGATATTCTTATCCGCTTCCGCTTGATCCGTCATAAGTTGAGCCCCAATATTACGTCCTACATCAACGTCCGCAATATCGATGGATAAGATTTCGAAGGCAGATCCCGCATCAAGACCTTTATTCAATACTGTACGGGAAATGTGATCCGGATTTTCAAGCACATCCGTATGCTCTTCGGAAGAACCTACGGTTGTTACAATACCTTCACCGACACGGGCAATAATTGTTGCTTCGCCGGCACCGCCCACCAAGCGGTCAATATTGGCACGCACCGTAACACGGGCGCGAACTTTAAGTTCAATACCGTTTTTAGCAACCGCGGAAATCGTCGGTGTTTCAATAACTTTCGGATTTACACTCATCTGTACCGCTTCGAGTACATCACGGCCGGCCAAGTCAATGGCGGCAGCTCGTTCAAACGTCAATGGAATCGAAGCACGTTCAGCGGCGATTAAAGCGTCTACCACACGGTCTACGTCACCACCGGCCAAATAGTGAGCTTCCAGTTGGTTTACATTAACCCGAAGGCCTGCTTTATTGGCTTTTACCAAAGGCAAAACAATCTTCGATGGTGATACACGACGCAAACGCATCCCGATTAAAGTGAAAATACCGACATTAACCCCTGCTGCCAATGCAGAAATCCACAGACCTAACGGCACAAAGTGGAAAAACAGGGCTACAACTATGACGGTTGAGATAATAACAAACATAAAGCTAAAATTAACAAACGCTTCCATAGGGCCTCCTCATTTATTTATATAAAAATTCAAGATTATTTAACTTCAGACTCAACTTTGCGAACTACTACACGGCCACCGGTAACAGCGACTACCACGACTTTGGTACCCGGTTCGTAAAACTCACCGTCCGTAATTACATCAATAATGTTTTCACCGAAAAGAGCCCGTCCAGCCGGTCGTAATACTGACTGTGTTACACCTTCTTGACCTAATAAATCTACTCGTTCATCATTACCGCTGTAACCGCGATCCTTCGTGGACTCCAGCGATAAGGTCAAGCGTCTACCTATCCAGCTATTCGGCACTTCTCTAATCAGTACAATGCCTATAATCAGCGAAATTACGGCTACAAAGGCCACTACTATCGATGCCATGGCACCGGCCCCTAAAAATAAATAAAGTGCCGCCAATAAGGCAATCATACCGGCTACACCGAATACACAGGTCCCCGGAACTACTGCTTCAATCCCCAGAAGCACAATACCACCGATTACTAAATAGGTTATCATCAGCCTCCTCCTTTCTTCCAAAATAGTCTCTTATCTAATAATATTCAATATGCGAGATGATAATTCCTCTTTTTCAAAATGTAAATTCCTTCTTACACTTGACTTAGAGTCGACTTCAAGGATTATACTTTTTTTGAACTTAAAGCTAGTATTAAAAAGATTAGAGGCGAATATAATGAAAGCATTAATAATTTACTATTCCTATCGTGGCAATACAAAACATATTGCTGATATTATTTCTAAAGAAACCGGTATTGATACTTTACGCATTGATACAGTTACACCGTATACAGGAAGCTATAACCAAGTGGTAGCTCAAGGCAATGACGAAGTAAAAGCCGGCTATTGTCCGGAACTCAAACCGATTACTGTTGACCTGGGTCAATATGACACTATTATTTTGGGCACACCCGTATGGTGGTACACCTTCGCTCCGGCCATGCATACGTTTTTGAAAAATCACAACTTTACGGGCAAAACTATTTATCCGTTTGCCACCAATGGCGGCTGGCTTGGCCATACTTTTGAAGATATAAAAGATAGCTGCCAAGGTGCTGATGTTAAATCGAGCTTAAATATTCGTTTTGATGAATCAACTTTACGAACTTCAATGAAAGAGATTCAAAAGTGGATTGAAAACATAAAATAATGTACAAAACCTCTACGCGCGGTAATCACCGTTCATGTAGAGGTTTTATTATTCACTAATATATTTTATTACAAACACTCGCAATTACTCAAACATAGCCGGCAAATTAGGATTTTCATAGGCTTCAAAGCACATCAAAACCTGCTCCTTAGAGCACTTTTCAACGGCCATATTATCCGGTATTTCGTCTTTACCGAAAAAGCCCGTCGCCGTAGTCTCAATATTTTCTTCGAAATGGCCGCCTTGGAATTCACACATAACGAACACTTTGAAAACACCGTAGACTAAATTAGTTACATTATGCTTGCGCCAATCTTGAATCGCAATGAGTCGTTTAGCCTTGACATCATAGCCGGACTCTTCTTTCACTTCTTTTTCCGTATTGGAGGCAATCGTTTGATCTACATCACACCAACCGCCGGGAAGTGACCACTTACCGGTATTTTCTCGAACGAGGAGAATCTTGCCATCAACAAACACAGCAGCTCTGGTGTCAATCTTCGGCGTCTGGTACCCATCTTCATTACAAAAGATATCATACACCTTGCCTACAGGAATATCCGTTTTGACTGCCACCATTTCAGCCGCAATTTGACGAAGTTCTTGGTAGCGTTCTAAATCGTATTTGTCCTTGCCGTATTCCAGCCCTGCCTGCGCTATGCTTTGGATTCGAATTGCAAAATCAAGCCATTTGTCGTTCATGTATATCGCCCCTTATATAAATAACGACCGGTGAGTTAATATAATAGCTATTTCTTTAGAATCTTGTATATACATACTCATAAATCTGTTGTCGATATAATCCCAAACTATTGTCATCATAAGATTCAGGGAGATCTTTCCATAATGTATTACGAATAATAACATCTACTTCAGCCCTTGTATCCTCTTTGTCTTTCCAGTGATCTAGTTCTGCGATTTTAACCTGTATTTTATTATACAAATCAATTGCAACCTCTTTAATTTTCTTGATTTCCGCTTTGCTCAAGTTCTCACGGAGCAACATATCATACAAAGACAATTCTTCATCACTGGTAAAGCCTTCACGAATATAACGCTGTTCTTCCTGATCCAGTTCCTGTGCAAGCTTCATTAATTCCATAAAAGTTTTTTCAATGGTGGCTCTATCCTGCTCAGCATTATAAGCTTCAATAATTGCCTGGTAACGTTCATAATAATCAATTCGATTAGGATTTGAAATCAACAATCTAGCGAGTTTTTTCTGAATCACATCTTCCAAATCTTTCATCATAAGATTCTTGTTATTAAGTTTTGCAAATTCGGTACTCAACACTGTAAAGTTAATGGCACTTATATCAAATCGACGTGTGCCTACACTGGTACTTTCCCCCGATTCACTAACTTGATTTGGCGTATTTTCAATTTCTACATGTTCACTGATTATATCGTTAATTTGTTTCATCAAACCTGTAGTATGCGTATGTTTGCGCTTTTTTTGGAGTTGTCCATAAATGGCTCGAATTGCCTCATACTGCTTTCGCGTCGCATCGGTAATATCATCGCGGTCAATATACTTCATAAGCCGAATAAGCTCAGAAGCATAGGTCGTAAATCTTTTTTTATCTGCCATACTGCCGCTTACCGCATCCGCCATTTCCAGTAGGACTTGCAATTTAATAAAATCTGCAGCAAATATAAGCTCTTGTAAAACTTTTCCTTTTTCTGTTAAAAACTCTTCCGTTTTATCAATTGTTTCTAAAATTCGCTGTATCAGTTCATCCTTATCAATTGTCGGGTCGGCTCCGTCATCACCACCTACATTAGGCTGTATATTCTGCCAACGCTTTACGCAGTTCCTTAACAATACCGATATAATCGATAATTAAGCCATTGCTCTTTCCTTCACTGACACGATTGGCTCGGGCAATCGTTTGCATCAAAGTATGTGCTTTTAACGGTTTATCCAGATATAAACAGGATAAACATTTTACATCAAAACCAGTGAGCCACATGGCACAAACAAAAACAACACGCAATGGATTTTTAGAATCTTTAAATTCTTTGTCCAGCTCTCGTCTAACCATCTTTTCACGATGATAACGTATATCCAGCCCCCAAGTATTAAACGTTTGAATTTCGTTTTGTTCTTGGCTGATAACGACCGCCATTTCAGTTTCTTGCATCCACTGTAACTTACGATTAAGTTCCTGTGTTTCTTGCTGAGTAGCCGTTTTAATCAACGCTTCGAGTCGCTTTATTTCATCCTGCCAATACTCCTGCACATAATTATACATGCGCACACATGTCACCTTGTTAAGGCACACGAACATTGCCTTGCCACTTGTCCATAAATCAGAATAGTGCTTTACAAAATCCCGAGCAATGGCGCGCAGTCTTGGCTCAGCTGTTAGTAAATGAATCTCTTTGGCAAATTCCGCTTCTAATTTTTCCTGTTGATCTACATCAAGATCGGCAGCCTCTATAGCGTCAAGTATTTGATTAGTAATCTTCGGATTGTGAAGATCCACAATCTTTTCCCCACGATTTTCGTAATATAAAGGGACTGTTGCCCCATCCTCTACGGCTCGTTTGAAATCATATACAGAAACATAGCCACCAAAAGTACGCGCTGTAATATTATCACTGGACAATAGCGGCGTTCCGGTAAACCCAATACGTGCAGCCGTTGGGAGTAATCTCATCATGTTATCTGCAAAAATCCCATACTGGCTTCGGTGAGCCTCATCAGACATAATAATTACATCATGACTCGGATAAATAGGAGTCGCATCAGGTTTATTAAACTTCTGAATCAATGTAAATATAAAACTTGGATTACCTTGTAATTTTTGGATAAGATCATCACTACTGTTGGCAATAAATTCAGTAGCACAACCACTCTTGCCTAAAAGACCACAGTTTTCAAAAGTACTACTAATTTGCGTATTCAACTCGTCGCGGTCCGTAAGAATGATAAACGTCGGTGTACCGGCCATCTTTCTGCGTATTTTTTTAGCTAAAAACAGCATAGAGTAACTTTTCCCAGAACCTTGGGTATGCCAAAACACACCTAATTTCCCATCGTTAAAGGCTCTATTTTTATAGGCTTTTATAGCTTCATTAACACCTAGATATTGATGATTACGCGCCAAAATTTTAGCCGTATGACCACCAGAATGGTCATAGAGAATAAAGTTTTCAAATAAATCTAAGAGATTCTCTTTCTTACAAATACCACGTAATAAAGTTTCTAACGCAACGCTCCCTTTTTCATCTTCAGCTAAACGTTTCCATTCGTGAAAAAATTCATAATTACTGCCAAGTGTTCCTACTTTTGCCTCGGCACCATTAGAGAGTATAAGAAACGCATTATAATAAAACAAATGAGGGATTGTAGCCTGATAATCCGTATAGTTCTCCGTATAGGCATTCTCCACATCTACAGAAGGAGATTTCAACTCTACAAAAAGCAAAGGAATCCCATTCACGAATCCTACGATATCTGTTCTTCGGTGATATATATCGCCATGAATCTTTAATTCTTTAAGCGCAAGGAAATGATTATTTTCCGGATTCTTGAAATCTATAACCATTGCCTTTTTAGTCTGAATCTCACCATTAGGTTTCTTCTCCGTAACAGGAATGCCATCACGAATAAGAAAATACTTCTCTTCATTTATCTGCAATGGCGACGATGATGATAATCTATACTCCAATGCTTCCTTAGCTTCACTCACTTGACTTTTATTAATCCATGGATTGAACTTATAAAGAGCTTCTTCAAAATAGCGAAATAAAAGAATTTCCTTATAACTCTTTCTACCAAAAGAACCATTAATGCCAAGTCGTTCCCTGTTATAGGCAAAATGGACTTCCCAACCTAATTCATCTCTAAGTAGCTTACCTGAACTTTCCTGAACAATTTTATTTTCAGTATACTCATAACTCATATAAAGGTCCCCCTTTACACTTCAATCTCCCCGCTCATGAGCTTAGGTAGTAAACAATCACGGGATTGTTTTAAAATTCCTATTTGACTTCGCAAAATACCAATTTGTGAAATAACCTTATCTAAATGATATAAATTTGAAAGATTATCAGGAATAAGCAGTTCATGCTCAAGAAATTTTTCAAAAGCAAAATTGTTTATACCATTTGAGCCTTGCTTCTTATATTTTGCCATTGTACCGTCTTTTTGCATTCTCTGAATTTCTAAAAATAACAAAATAGCATGCAAGTGATCATTTGGTCTTAATAGTTTGCAAAAACTCGCACATATAGTATTATTTCCACATTGTTTTAAAATAAACTCATCAATCAATAAATTTCTTCCAATATTATTAATATTTCCATTTGACACTTCAAATACTATATCATAAGCCCTTAGCACTCTTTTTTGTTTATCATTTTCTGTATAGTATCTTAAAGGTAAATCATCAAAAGTCCCTTGCTTAATATCATTAATATCTGTACCTCTTATAACTTTTCCTGGGATATAATTTTTACCTAGCTCTACTTCTTTTCCCCATCCTCCGCCAATATATCTTTCAAGGCAATCTCGAATCACACTCTTACTCCAACCTTCAGGTATACCGTCAATTACCTTGACATCTTCATATCCAGGAAATCGTAAATTTACAAACCATTCTTTATATAATCGTTGTGCCGCTTCTTCTAGAAGTTTAATTTGTTTTTGATTGTTTTCAATGAGATTATCATAAGTCGCTAAAATTCCTGAAATTTTATTTTGGACTTCAATGCTAGGAAATGGAATATTTAATCCGTGCAATATTTTAATGGTCAAGAACTTTGTTGAGGTTCCTGCAGACATTGTTTTAAGCAACCTCAATTGCTGATTTATTGCATAACCTAAAAATCGCACGTTTAGTTTTTCTACATCTTGAGATTCTATAATATAAGTTCGCTGATATGCATTGAATCTTCCATGAAAGTATTTGGCAGTATAATTTCCACTAGCATTATTACCAGCTAATAAAACGGCTTCTGTATCATATGCCCATTTATCTATAGATAAAGTTTTAGGATCACAAGTAAAAAAAGGATATTCTCCATTTTCTACAGCTGCATTAGAGTCCAACTTTCCTGTCCGAATTATAGCTATATTTTTTAATTTTTCTGTATTAAAATTCATAGCCCCATCTCCTTCATATTTTGCGAGATAGTATCCATCAAATCATTAGACTCAGCTTGTAAAAAAAGAAGCTCTCGATGAATTTGCGACATACGCTCTTCAAAGTCAACTCCATCATCTTCAACCGGAGCTACGCCAACATAGGCTCCCGGAGTGAGGGACCAACCTTTTTCCTCTATACTAACACCGTCTTTATCATTGTCTTTGGCTTCATCGGTTATATATGCAACTTTACAAAGACCGAGGATATCCTTATATTCACCATTACCAAATTTTTCGTAGAGCCAATTAGCTTCTTTAGCAATACTACGCATATCATTAAGTTGCTCAATTTTCTCGTCATATTGAGCCTGTACTATTCGCTTTTCGCGACGCGCTGCATTTTCAACAGCTATTTTAGCCTCTAACTTTACTTCCTTAATTTTTTCAGAAAGTTTGTGAATATTATCTGTAAATGATTTATCATTACCAAGTACAGTACGGTATTCTTCTAATAAAGATTTGTATTTATCTATTTCACCACGATATAACCAAACAATAGCATTTAAGTTCTTAAGTTGCCATTCGGACCATTCATTAAGTGTGCGGTCTACCACTGTATAGTAGTTTCTTACATCTACAAAGAGTACTTTGTCTTGGATTGCTTCCTGTTTATCTTTATCAAAAAACCAAAGTGAGCATGGCAATGATTTAGTATAAAAGAAATTATTACCCACACTAATCATGACATCTACATGACCGCTTTTATCAACGCTTCACGTATATTTTTATCTTTTCCCTGACTGCTATCTGTAGCAGAAGATGCCATAACAAATCCAGCACGGCCTGTGTCATTCAAATAACTGTAAAAATATGAAATCCATAAATAATTAGCATTCCCAATCTCATTACTCCGATTAACGCTTGGTAAACCAAATGGCAAACGTTTAGCACTTTCAGTGGATTCTGCTTTTACTTTATCCACGTTAAATGGCGGATTGGCCATAACATAATCACATTTACCATCAAGATTATGTGCATCATGATAAAAACTGTTACCTTCATCACCGGATTTTATTAACCCGGTAAGTCCATGTACAGCCATATTCATTAAACATAATTGGCATTGTATTCTACTTTTTCCTGCCCATAAAATGTCATTCTTTGATTTGCATTATAGCCTTTTTCATTTACAAAATCGCCGGATTGAATAAACATGCCACCGGACCCACAAGCAGGATCAAGAAGAATACCTTTTTGTGGTTCAATAACGTTAACAATCATTTTTACTAGAGATTTTGGTGTAAAAAACACGCCATCATCGGATGCAATATTTTTCGCAAATTTATTTAAGAAATACTCATAAATTCGCCCGATAATATCGCCATCAATATCATCGAGCGCTGAGTTATTAAAGATACGAAGTAATTCAGATAATATAGCATCCGAAAATTCAGTATATGTCTTTGGAAGTACACCCACCAGCTGCCCGCTTTGGTCTTCAATTAAACTCATGGCATTATTAACAGCTTCACCGAGACTCGTCATCGAATGGCCGTCTTTGTTTTTTAGATTAGCTTCTGAAATATTCTCCGGTAAATTTAGCAAATAATCATATTGAGCTTCTTTAGGCAAATAAAGCGCACTCTTCGCAGTAAAATCACGAGCTTCTACAGGTAAAATACGACCACCACGAGAAGGTCTTTCTTTTAAGATTTCAGCTTCCACCATCTTAAAACGGCTATAGGCATAACGCAGAAAAATAAGCCCTAATACCGGCATACAGTATTGGTTGGAAGTTAATTTAGAACTGGCACGTAATAAGTCTGCCGACTCCCATAATTCACTCTCTAATTGACGAATATTTATCATTGTTTCCTCCATGCTACAACAAAATCGCAGTATTAGCTTTGTTAACTGCGACATTTTTATATAAAAACTCCTTGATTTTCCTCATGTATATACTGTAATTATATCACAAAAAATCAAGCATTTTCCCGACTCTTCACAGTTTAATCTATGTCGTTTTTAATTAATACGACATAGTCATTGACAAAAAATCAAAGAGAGAGAATTTATCGGATTCAATTAAATCGAATAATTAAACGAAAAAACGCCTTAAAACCACTTTAGGCTTTAAGACGTTTTAAATGGTTCTATAATTTATTTTGGGGCGCTAAAGAGAAACGCTAGTTGCGTGTCCTCTTGGCGCCTACTTTTTTTTGCACAAAAAAAAATATATTGAATAAAATCCGATACAATAAAGGTGCTAACAATTAACGAAAGGATGTTTGTTCAATATGTCTAGTCTTAATTATATAGGAAAAATGCTCGGA
>NZ_SVCB01000038.1 GCF_015058545.1 Veillonella sp. | reverse complement strand
TACGGCAGATCTGATTGAATATATAAATTAGGGAATCGTTGTTATTGTAGATATATTATTTTTCTAAAATAGCTAAAATATCGCGTTCGCTAATTACGAGATGGTCAACACCATCAATTTTTACTTCTGTACCTGCATATTTGGAGAACATTACTTTATCACCAACTGCTACTTCAGGAGCAACACGCTGTCCGTTGTCATATACTTTGCCGGCACCTACAGCAATTACTTCACCTTCGGAAGGTTTTTCTTTAGCTGTATCCGGTAAAAAGATACCACTTTTTGTTTTTTCTTCTTTTTCAAGGACACGAATTATAACACGGTCGCCTAAAGGTTTCATCATTGTTAATCTCTCCTTTGTACTAATAGGTCTAAATTAGTAGTTTTGATTATTTATTTTATTAGCACTCACTAACATCGAGTGCTAACTACAAGTATTATTATAGCCGAATTGAAAATAATTGCAAGTATTATTTTTGATTTTTTGACTTTTTACTAAAATTTTATCTTTTTAGCATGATTTATTTATAACGGATGCTAAAAAACGCCGTGACTACACACGACGTTTCTTGGCAGCTGCAATAATCTTTTCACAGGTTGCACTAATTGTTATTCGTTTATCCATGCTATAAGCTCGTAGACGCTCATAAGCGGCTTCTTCCGTTATTTTGTATAAATCTTGTAAGATACCTGTGGCACGAGCTATCAATTTACGTTCTTCTAAGCTTTGTTCAAGGCCTTCAATATCCGACTTCAGCTGCCTATCTTCCTGAAAACGGTGAAACGCCATTTCTAAAGTAGGTCCCAGTTGATCTTCCCGAACCGGTTTGATTAAATAACCGTAAACACCGGATTCCCCCGCTTTTTTCACAAGATCCTGCTGGCTATAGGCCGTCAAAAGAACTACGGGGCCCCAATTATGATGGCGAATCTGCCGGGCTGCTTCAATGCCGTCCAGTTCCGGCATTTTCACATCCATTAAAATTACATCAGGTTGCAATGTTTTAGCCTTTGCTAAGGCTTCCACACCATTTTTTCCTTCCCCCACTACTTCGTAACCGGCCGCTTCCAACTGATCACGTAAATCCATGCGAATCAAAGATTCATCATCCACAATTAAAACCTTCATAGACTGAACCTCTCTCTTATTTCTTCTAAAACTGAGTATTAACTATTACGTGCTAATGCTACTCACGAAACGTTATCGTTACCACTGTTCCCTCCTTAGGCGCACCTGTAACTTCAAGCGTACCGGCCAGTTCATTGGTCACGAGATTGCGAATAATCTGTAACCCCAAACGCTTGGATGCATTGAGGTCAAAATTATCTGGCAAACCTTGCCCATCATCTGCTACGGTTAAAGTAATAACACCATCCGTTAAATTACCCTTTATCACAACATGGCCGTGTTTGCTCGTTGCATCCGACGCTATGCAGGCAAAACCGTGCTCAAAACAATTAGAAATCAATTCATTAAGTATTAAAGACACGTATCCGGCCCGTTGAGACGATAAAAGAATGCTGTCGCCTACATATTCGCACTGGATAGTATCGTCACTGCAAAGCAAGGCCCGTTTCAACAAGCGAATCAATTCTTCCGCAATCGTACGAAGTTCAATATAATCTTCTTCGTAATGAGATATCACTTCATGCACGAGAGCCATACTTTCAATACGGCTGACCCCTTCTTGAAGTGCTTTTTTAACCTGGTCCGAGTCGGAGCGACGCGCTTCCATGCGCAGTAAACCGGCTACGGTTTGCAGATTATTTTTGACGCGGTGATGAATCTCTTTAATAACGGAGTTTTTAACCATTAACTCCTGTTCCTTGCGACGCAATGCGGTTTTATCTTTTAAAAACAAAAAGCTCCGTTTCGCTCGGGTGCCGGCATTAATGGGTAAAATTGTCTGCTCCACGATAATATCGCCGTAAATTTCTTCCGCCACAGCACCCCGATGATCGCGAATTGCCTGTTTAACCCAACTCATCTTCAAAGATCCGCCGTAAATGGATGTACCTACCAGGCGCCTGTCGAAGCCCAATAAGTCTACCAAATGTGACGCCGCTTCATTGGCGTAAAGAATGATGCCTGCTTCGTCAAAAATAATAATACCGTCTTGATAAGACAGTGGTGTATACAGTTCAGCTTGATTTTGTTGTGGCACAATCATAGCCATATAAGTGGTTTCCCCTAAAATATCGGATGCATCCAGCAAAACGCTATCAGCGTGCGGTTCCAAGCCGTTATGAAGCATAGCGATACCACCGATGCATTTACCGCCGTTATCCACAATAGGAAAGGCCAATAAGCGTGCCAATTGCCCGTGTTTACGCTCCATAAAGTCTTTGACTGAACGGCCCGTATACAATAAATCCTGCCAAAGACCTACTTCATAAGGTTTCAATAAACGAATATCCGCCATAATCTCAGCCTGAGGCCAATCTTTGATATGACCAAAAACAAGAATATAGCCATTTTGCGCCGCCGTAAATACGCATACATCTTGTTGCGGCAATGAAGCGGCAAATGGCAGTAAACGAACTACATTGCGCATTAAACGCTGCTGCGGTTCGGATAAATCCGTATGCAGTTTTAATGTATCCCGCACTTCACTGTCCTGTAATTTCATAACCATAAGTACCGCTCCTTGATTTAATTATATGGGCATAGATTTCAAAGGTGGTGTTTGTCCCAACGGAATCGAAGGTTTCGCATTGAGATGTAAGTCGGCAAATTTACCGGCTAACGACATATAGTAGGCACGACAGCCAATCATGGCCGCATTATCGGTAGCTAAAATCGAGCTTGGTCGATAGAAGGTGAAACCTTCTTTTTCACAAGCTGCGGCTAAGGCATCTTGTAAATGACGATTGGCTGAAACACCGCCGGCCAATGTCACTTTAGTTTGCCCCGTAGCATGGGCCGCTTCGATTGTCTTTGCAACCAATACATCAATGATAGCCTGTTGGAATGAAGCGGCCACATCCGCTTCATTAATAGCTTCGCCTTTTTGTTTAGCACTATTTAGATAATTTAGAACGGCCGATTTCAAACCACTGAAACTAAACTCAAAATTGCCTTTTTCCTGCAAAGCTTTAGGAAATTCAATGGCTGTCGGATTACCCTCGGCCCCTACCCGTTCAATTTGAGGGCCGCCCGGATATGGATAGCCCATGACGCGAGCAATTTTATCGAATGCTTCACCGGCCGCGTCATCACGGGTTTGACCGAGAACTTCAAATGTTTCGTAGTCTTTAACTACCACAAGCATAGTATGACCACCGGATACGACGAGACTCAAAAATGGCGGTTCTAAATCGGGATGCGCCAAGAAATTGGCAAAAATATGACCTTCCATATGATGCACACCGATTAAAGGAATATCCGTAGCAAAGGACAAGCCTTTTGCAGCGGCCACACCGACTAATAAAGAGCCTACCAAACCGGGTCCATAGGTAACCCCGATATGATTAATATCGGTTAAGGCTACACCCGCATCAGCCAAAGCCTGATCAACTACGGGAATCACCTGCTCTATATGATGGCGGGATGCAATTTCAGGCACCACGCCGCCAAACTTTTGATGAATCGGCACCTGACTGGATATAACATTGGATAATACTTGGCGGCCGTTTACCAGCACAGCCGCCGATGTTTCATCACAACTGCTTTCGATGGCTAAGGTATATACTTTCATACCGTGGCCTCCTCTTCTTTAATTAATGACATAATGTACGCATCTTCCACGGGGTCTGTGTAATAGCCCTTGCGTAAGCCTTTAACAGTAAAGCCTAAGCGGCGATACATCGTAAGGGCTGCCACATTGGAAATACGTACTTCTAAAAATATTTCGTTCATACCTTTTTTGAACAATTCTCTGATTAATTTGCGCGTCATCATGGCACCATAGCCTTCACGACGATATTCAGGCGCAATAGCGATGTTCGTAATTTGACCTTCATCGAGAACCAACCAAGCACCGGCGTAGCCTATTACCTTATCATCTACTTCCATAACCATATAGATGCGCTGCTCTGTTTCTGCCAATTCCGTTTCAATGGCCTCCATGGACCAAGGCACGGAAAAACAGGCTTTTTCAATGTCAAAGATGGCCTCTGCATCATGCGCCTCGGCGCGGCGCAAATTAATCATGATGTTTCACCTCAGCAGCTAAAGCTTCAGCTGCTTCCGTAACGACAACTGTCGGATTAGGTACTTTACCGGCTGCAACCAATTCAGGATGTTTGGCATCCCAAACGACTTCCGCTTCGGACCGACGAATATAATACGGTACTACCTCGGCCGCTTCATCCGGCGCCTCGGCTAAGAAACGAGGTAACGCAGCCAGCAAAACGCCGGATGCCTTAGGAATACGTAAAGACGGTGAAGCCAGCTGCAAATTAGGTCCGTAATCAGCCAGAGTATGTCCGAATTTAATGATACCGTCACCGGCTAAGATAACCGGCTCATCCAGCGCTGCTAAAGCCTTCAGCGCTTCATCACGAGTTTTCACAGTCGGTTCCTGTTCACAGACTATACGCCCGTTTATCCAGCGATAACGCCCTTCGTAGACGTTTTTCTTTTGAGCGTCCACCATAACGGCCAAGACACCGCTGAATTGCCAGAAATTATGAGCTACCCCGTCCATGGTCATAACGCCCAATAAGGGAATATTGAGGGCATAGGCCAACGCCTTCGCCGTACCTATACCGATACGCAGACCCGTAAAGGAGCCCGGACCGATGCTTACAGCGAGTCCGGTAAGGGCTGTTTTGGCTACACCACTTTGTTGTAACAATAATTCTATATGAGGCACCAACTGTTCCGAGTGCGTAAGTCCCGCTTGGACTGTCAATTCACCGATTAGGCGCTGGTCATCTATGACAGCCACGCTCGACACGGCGCTACTCGTTTCAATTCCTAAATACATAGGTTCCTCCAATCTCTAAAAGTTCATCTTCTGAAAGTTCGGTCGTCCGCCATGAACTTAAACGGCTGCCGTCGGCTTCAGCAGTTAAACTAATTTCTAATACTTCTAACGGTAAGGCATCAGGAAACTTATCGGCCCATTCAACGATGCTCAAGGTATCCTCCGTAAATTCTCCAAAGCCGATATTTTCAAGCTCCGATTCATCATCGAGGCGATATACATCAAAATGATACAAGGTTCCATTCGCTGTTTCATAGGTGTTCATTAAAGCAAAGGTAGGGCTCGTTACTTCTTCCGTAACGCCAAAACCTTCCGCCACGCCCTGTGAAAAATGGGTTTTCCCCGTTCCCAAATCACCGATTAACGCCACACATAAAGGTCTGTCCTCCCGGGCCATAGTCACCATAAAACGGCCTAATTGACGGCCTAAGGCTACCGTATCATCTACAGTAAGGGTTTTACATGCCATTGTCGCTATTTTATTCTGAGAAGCAATATTCGTCATTGCCGTCACTCCTTTTTAAAATGATCATACCCTTTAGCTTCCACCAATTGTTCTTTACCGTCCGCAGTAGTAAGCCATACTTCACCGGAACCTGCCACTACACGGCCGATACAGTGAATCTGAGGGTGTTTTTTTATTGCATCGGCTAAACTACTCGGCACCGTGCCTACGAGCTGAAAATCTTCGCCCCCATATAAAGCCCAATCTAAGGGATGAGACCCTAATGCCTTAGCCGCCTCAATTAATTCATCGTGAAGCGGTATAAGCGCCTCATCAATTAACATATTAACCTTCGATGCTTTGGCAATTTCATTCAGTTCACTGCCAAGGCCGTCACTAATATCGTTAAGAGATGTTGCTCTATGTTCACGGAGCCAATTACCTAAAGCAACCTGAGGCTTTGGCCGCTGATGAACATCTTTTATACTATCAAAGCCCTCAAGGTCCGCCAATAAGGTGGCCAAGCCGGCTGCGGAACTACCGATTGTATTCGTAACAACCACTAAATCACCGGCTTCAGCACCACTGCGCAGCACTGCTTCACCGGCCGGTACTTCACCGACTACGGTTACATTAAGTACCAAAGGGCCTTTAGTTGTCACCGTATCGCCGCCTACAATGTTTACGCCGTATGTATGACAAATTGTCTTAAAGCCTTCATACACCGCTTCCATGTAAGCAATCTCCATATCAGGCGGCATAGCGGCAGCAATTACAGCCTGCCGTGGCGTACCGCCCATGGCCGCAATATCACTGATATTGGCCGCCCCTAAACGATAGCCTACATCATAAGGGGCTGTCGTTTTATCGGAAAAATGTATACCTTTTACCATCATATCGGTCGTTATGAGTTGGTCATAATTGTTCGTAGTGCGATACACCGCACAGTCGTCACCGATGCCGCACACAATGGTTTCAGGATTTATTATTGTATTGGATTTTATCGTATCAATAAAGCCAAATTCGCCACGTTCGGATACTTTCATCGTTCTCCCTCCGTAGGTAACTCATGTTCGAATCTTATTTATTATAGCATATTTTGCAACAACATACTTACATGATGCCACTTAAACTGCTTAGTGCCAATAGTTAAGCTCTTTATACTCAAACCGTTAAAATCAATAAAAAAGCAACGGCTGTATCGATTCATCGACACAACTGTTGCTCTTTATGACTTAAGTCTTGTTGCTTAGTTTATTTAAGAATTGTTATTCCAGCTTATTTTACGATTTGTTGTTCCATGCGTCCCACAGGTTCGCTCAAATCATAACCGCCGTACAGATTGACAGTCTTACCTTCGACCAATATCTGTACTTTTTTAACATTGTCAAAGGAGGTAGCTGTATTGATGATAGATGCCAAACGAAGCTGGGCACTCAAACCATCTACCTGGCCGCCGTCAAGAAATTGTTTAGACAAATTAATCTTTGCTAAACCGTCTTTAATGTTTACGTCTTTAACTTCAACATTTTTCGGGAATACAGGATAGCTTTGGCGACTGTCTTCATCAAAGAGGAATGAAATTGCGTATTTCAACGTCTTCTTATCTCTGTCTACCGTAATTGTCTGAGGTCGCACGCCTCTACCGTCATCACGTGGTACATAAATAACCATTTGAGCCATTTTATCAGTATTAGCATTGCTCTGAGATTTAGCCGTGCTCGAGGTTGCTACTGCCTGGTTGCCACCGAGTTCTGAGCCATTTGCTGTAGGACTGCATCCGGCTACAACTAATACCATAACCGCTAAGAGGGTGGTAACAAATAATTTTGCATTACGTATCATATCGCTTACCCCCTAAAATAACTTTCAATACCCGCTGCCACTTCGTCAGCAAATTGTTGTTGTACATCGTCTTTTTTCAAAAGGGCTTCTTCCTTAGGATTGGAAATAAAACCTAATTCCAAGAGAATAGCCGGCATGAGGGAACGACGCAATACATATAAGTTACCCGGTTGGATACCGCGGTCACCGGCAAAACCGGATTCATCGGCAATTTTTGCCTGAATGCGCGAAGCTAAACGCGTATCGTACTGAGTTTTATCGTAGTAGTATGTGGAAATACCACCTACATTCGGATTGCTGAAGGAGTTAATATGAACACTTACGAAGATATCGGACTTATTAGCCGTCCCCACATCAACACGGGCCTGCAATTCATCAGGACCGGAAGCATTCGGACCATACACATCCACGTCAGTGGTACGAGTCATATTAACCTTAGCCCCTTTAGCTTCCAAAGCCGCTTTCAACTTCTTGGAAATAGCTAAAGTAATGTCTTTTTCCATCGTCCCGTTAGGTCCGATAGCGCCCGGATCACTGCCACCATGACCGGGGTCAATGGTAATCACTTTACCGGCAATACCGCCACTGGTGCGATAGTCGATTGTCACTGCCTTAGGCTGACTGGCCGTTGCGATAACGGTCGGCTTTTTAGGTGTTGTAGTGGCCGTTGCTTTAGTATTTGTTGTTTTAGTGGATGTATTTTTAGTGTTCGATTTTTTGTCAGTTTTTACGGTAGCACTGTTAGTAGCCGTATTTTTAACATTCTTATCGGAACCGTAATAAACAGTACGCGGTGCTACACCTTTTTGCTGAATGTCGATTACCATACGATCGGGACGATTGTTGGCTTTATCTTTTTTTAGTGAAAACACGTTAACATCGCCTACATCAATTGATTTAGGTGTGTTCAACACAACATTAACATTCTTGCCGTCTTGGGATAATTTTGCATTAGTTACGATATTCTTATCCATCGTAATCGACGTATCATCGGTTTTAAGTTTTACATTTTTAAGCTGTACGGTTGTGGTAGTACCGGCTTTATTAATGGAAGCCGATGCTTCAACCGGTGCTGTCAAACTAAGAACGACACGTACAAACGGAATCGGTGCATCAGAACGCGTTACCCATGTCACATCTGTCACATCCGCCGCTCTGACGCTCATAGCCCATAAAGGCAAAATCATTACTGCCATTACTAAGGCAAACCATATTTTACGCAACAATCTCACTCCTATCAATGGCCACACACTACAATGGCCGGTCAAACTATCTCTAAATATCTTTGTGTGCGTTTTTATATACCCATAAACGGTACAAAAAGCCTAACTATCGGCTTAAAGCCTTGGGCATGTTCACTTAATTATACCACAGGATTTCAGAGACCCCTTGATTTTGCTGTATTTTCACATATCATTCACAAAACAAACATACGCTCCCCCTACTCTCAAAGCCTATATAGAAGGGTTTCGAAGAGTAACGAGGAGCGTATGTTCTTATTATGAAATTTTAAATTTTTACTTGACAAGATTTCTTAATATGGAAAATTTATTGCTAAAAAACCAATAACAACGCATGCAATTTGATTTTTGTATCCTTAGATACTATTAACGTTCCGCTGTTACCTGCCAAGTACTACCATCCGTGTGAATACGAATTGTGCCTTGTTGAGCCGTTGTATAAACCATAACGTTTTCAGCCGCTAAACGATTTAACGCTTCCCTCGTAGGATGACCATAATCATTGTGTAAGCCTACGGAAATAACAGCCTTTTCGGGACGAACAGAGCGTATAAAGTCCTTTTGAGATGAACTTGCACTGCCATGATGACCTACTTTTAATATGCGACTGGATAATTTAGTATTTTCTTCCTTAATCAGTTTATTTTCTTCAGCTCTTGATGCATCACCGGTAAATAACATAGAAAATTTACCAAATACAAGCTTACCTACAATACTATTATCATTAGGATCCGGCTGGCCTTTTTTATCCATAATATACTGACCTTCTTCCGGCGCGTACACAACAAACTGAGCATCTTTACCTAAATCAACTGTCATTCCCTTATATAAACCAATTCGTTTTAAATTTTTCTTATCCGTATCTTTTACATATGTATTATACACAGAAGTTTTATATTTCATACCATTATCATACACATGTTCAATAGGAATCCCTGCATCAATAAGTGCATGAAAGCCACCTAAATGATCTGAGTGCGGATGCGTAATTATTACGTTTTTTAATGACTTCACGTTGTATTTTTTTAATTGGGCAACAAGATTATCACGATGATCTACATCACCGGTATCAATTAACGAAAATTCATTACCCACACGAATTAGATGAGCATCTCCTTGACCAATATCTAAAGTATACACATCTAATGTTTCAGAATCATTAGTACCATTACCACCTATGTCTAAAATTGCTTGATAAATCTTATTAAAATTATCACCAATTGTAGATCCTGAAACTTCACTACATCCGGTAAGAGCGAAGAAACTTACTAAAAAGGCAAAAACTATGGCTAAATATTTTGCCCAAAATTTATTATTCAATTGCATACTTCACCTAACAAATTAAAACACAAAAAGAACAATTCTACCATAACCAGGAGTAGCTAAAGATCAGTGGTTATAAATCAATCGTTATTTAGCGGCACCTATTTACTATGAGCTACCGCTAAATAACGGGGTTCTCATTATTCCACATCAAAATCCAATAATTCAGTTATAGTATATGGCAACTGACGGCTTACTTCAGACGGTGTGTAGCCGAAGTTTCTATCTTCGTAAAGAGCATCCGCGGCCGCGCCATGGAGATATACCCCAGCCATAGCCGCTTCCAATTCTTCGAGGCCCTGGCCTAAGAGCCCTGCAATAATACCGGTTAAGGTATCGCCCATGCCACCGGTTCCCATACCTTCATTGCCGCTGTAGTTTACAGCTACCAAGCCTTCCGGTGAAGCAACTACCGTCGGCGCCCCTTTAAGAACCAAAACGACTTTATATTTTAAAGCAAATTGACGAGCAGTTTCTACACGATTTGCTTCAATTTCTTCCACACTAAGCCCGGTTAAACGAGCAAATTCACCGGGATGCGGTGTTAAGATGGCCGGGAAATCGCGCTTACTGAATTCGTCACCCATGGTATCCATGTTGCCGATTGCCCAAAGTGCATCAGCATCGATAACGAGTGGCGCTTCCGTAGTTGTAATAAAGGTTTTAGCGAGCGTCATACTTTCTTCACTGCGACCAAAGCCCGGTCCGATAGCGACCGCTTCTTTTTCAGAAGCATGCATGCGTAAATGCAATAAACTGCCAAAGGATCCGGTTAACACTTCCGGCATGATTTTGGATTGTAACATTTTTAAGCAATCCGATGGCACTACAGCGGTTACTTTACCGGCACCAGCATGTACCGCTGCTTCCGCTGCCAAAAGCGGAGCCCCAATCATACCGTCAGAACCGCCGATAATCAGGGTATGACCATTCGTTCCCTTATGAGCGGTTTCTTCCCGTTCCGGTAATAAGGCAGCCACTAAATCCGGTGTAATCAATTCCGTTGGGTAATTTTTGTTATCATCATCCAATAAAGCCATTTCCCAAGAAAAACCAAGGCCCTTAACTGCAATATTGCCACAATAGGAACGAGCCGGATACAGTAACATACCAATCTTCGGAGCCCCAAAAGTAACCGTTATATCCATGGCCATCGTACCATTGGCAACAGCCCCGGTATTGCTGTTCATGCCGGACGGAACGTCAATGGCTACCAACAAAGTATCGGGATAGGTTTCCACATGAGCTTCTATGCGGTCCAAGATTTCCTGAATCGAATCGCGTAATTCGCCGGTTAAACCGGTGCCTACCAAACCGTCTACAATCACGTCGGCCGCTTCAAAAACATCGCCGTCTTCAATTGTTAAAACCGGAATTTCCAAAGCATCAATAGCCGCCATTTGTTGATCAAAAAGTTCTGAAGCATGACTGTCATCATTGGGGATGACAATACGAACTTCATGGCCCCACTCTTCCAACTGTCGAGCCGCCACCAAACCGTCCGCTCCATTATTACCTTTACCGGCAACAATGACAATCTCTAGGGGTGATTCAATTTCTTCAAATGCTTCCACAATGGCTTCCGCCACACCACGGCCGGCATTTTCCATTAATACCGCTAAAGGCAGTCCGCCTTTTTCAACAGCCCATTGATCGATGAATTTAGCCTCTTCCTTCGCTAAGATACGCATAGTAGCTCCTTTCTACCTAAAATAAAATGTCGTCACTGACTTTATGTCTTACTGCTAAGTCATGACATCTATAACACCGCTTTTATATAAGCAGGTTAACACTGCAAGATACCAAGATACTGACTTTTTAAAGTGCAACTACCGTGGCCACTGCATAGTCTCGGCAATGGCTGATAGATACTTCCAGGGACGTAAACCCTTTTTGATTGAATATATCTTTAAAAACACCGCTTAACTGTATAAAGGGTGCACCATATTCATCGCGTCGAATCTCTATGTCTTGAAAAGTACCCAGCCTGAGACCAATTCCTAAAGCTTTTACAAATGCTTCTTTAGCCGCATACATACCCGCTAAGGAAGCCACTTTTTGCTTGCCGCGACTTTTGGCATAGGCAAGTTCATGACCGGTGTAAACTCTTTTGGCAAAAGAATCTTTAGCCACGGCTCGTTCGATGCGAGCGATTTCAATAATATCTGTTCCTAGTTTCATATTTTATCAACCTTAGTAACACATGTTTAGCAAGAACTTCAAAGAAAAAGCTCCTGACAAGCAGGAGCTTCACTATTAACCTCGCAAAGAACGAATCATTTCACTACGATCCTTTGCACCGAATACAGCTGAACCGGCCACTAAAATATCAGCGCCCGCTTCACGCACGAGTGGTGCCGTTTCTAAATTAACGCCGCCGTCAACTTCAACAACAGCTTTGGTATTTTCATAATAAGCAAGCAATTTTTTTGCCTTCTGAATCTTACGAACCGCATGAGGAATAAACGATTGCCCACCAAAGCCCGGATTAACGCTCATGATTAATATCATGTCCAAATCGGACGCTATATCTTCGAGCATCGATACCGGTGTCGACGGATTCAAAGAAATGCCGGCTTTCATGCCATGAGCTTTAATTTCTTGTACTAAGCGATGCATGTGCGGTGTCGCTTCCGCATGGAATGTAAAATACTCAGTACCGATATCGGCAAATGTTTTCACATAGTCAGCCGGATTGGTCACCATCAAATGAACATCGAACGGTAACTTTGTGTGTGCACGCAATGCCTTAATTACCGGTGCACCAAAGGTAAGATTCGGCACAAAATGACCGTCCATAATATCGATATGCAATAAATCAGCGCCACTTGTTTCAACGCTTTTAATTTCTTCCTGTAAACGCGCAAAATCTGCGGATAACATAGAAGGGGCAATCTTTACCATAATTTCACCATTTCCTTTGACTGCGAATTTCATCGCGAATGACTAAGTACGATTCATAACGCCCCGTCCCTATCCGACCGTCTGCAACAGCGTCTTTGACGCCGCATACAGGCTCATGCTCATGATAGCAGGGACTGAACTTACAACCTGATTCAGCAGCTAAAAATTCCGGATAGAGTGACGGCAAGCGTTCCTCTGAAATCTCACTGAAATCGATAGCACTAAATCCCGGTGTATCCATAATAAAGGAATCTTCATCCAGACTGTACAGCGATGCGTGACGAGTTGTATGACGACCTCTCTTTATTTTATCACTTACTTCACCGGTTTGAAAAGCAAACGACGGTTCAATAGCATTTAAGAGACTGCTTTTGCCTACACCGGATGGTCCGGCAAAAGCACTTACTTTGTGATGAAGTTGTTCTCGCAAAGTATCAAGGCCTTCACCGGTTCGGGTAGATGTTTCAATCACCGTATACCCAATGCGGCGATATAAATCGGCCAGTGCTAAGGTATTTTCATCACGAAGGTCATATTTATTAATACAAAGTACTAAAGGAATATCGGCATGTTCAATCATAATGATTAATTTATTAAGCAATAATTCGTTAATATCCGGCTCATGAGCCGCTACTACCAAAATAACCTGATCAAGATTGGCTACATGAGGCCGTTTCAGTTGATTGTGGCGCGGTACAATGCCTTCAATCGTACCGGCCGGGTCAAAACTGACACGATCCCCTACCAAGAGGGAGTAGCGGCCCTGTTTCAGACGGCCGCGCACTTTACACTCGTGAACCTCGCCATGCTCATCTTGCACGTAAAAATAACCATTCATATTTTTTATTACAATGCCTGTATTCATAGTCCTCCTATAATGTTTGATCTTGTACTAAAGCACCGTTCAAATATACTTGAATCTGTACGTGACCCGTGCCGGATACATCTTTAACAATACGTTCACCCGGTTGTGCATTGCCGTCAAATACGGTACGGGAACCACTGTCATCACTAACCACAATGCGAACGGCCTGATTAGCTTTACCGGACGGTACCGTAATATCTACCGTACCTTTCGTGACATTACTGTTTGACGTATTAGCAGCCGGTGCCGCTTTTTTAGCTTCCGCCGTCAACGCAACGGATGTATTGGCATCCAGCGAGCTTCCCGTTGGCATCTTCGCCGCTTGGGGAATCGTCGGCGATGCGCCCTCGCTGCTCACGCTGCTGGGTGCCGCTCTCGTGCTCGCAGGCATTGTCGTCAAGCAGGTGTTCTCTGCCCGCAGGGAGTGAGTGGAAATAGGTTTTTGCTCCGAAGATGAAAAACTCATGGCCCGCCTGTGATTGAGGCGGTCGCGCTTGATTGCAGAAGCTTTGTCATTCGCCGCTGCAACCTGTACAAAG
>NZ_SVCB01000037.1 GCF_015058545.1 Veillonella sp. | reverse complement strand
GGCGTTGCCAATAAATCATCACAGGAATCCAATGATATGGAGGCTATTTTTGCCGATTTGGGAGCCAAAAGTGCGGTAGCTTTTATTGATGGAAGTTTTGACAAAAAAAATAAAGTGGTGGGAACCGGCGGCGTTATTTTCTATGAGGGGCAAGAAGAAACGTTTTCATACGGTACCGACAAAGAAATGTATACGGCCTATTGGAATGTGGCGGGCGAACTTTTGGGGGCCATGCATGTCATTGAATGGGCGGTAGCTAAGGAAGCTAAAGAAGTTCACATTTACTATGATTATATGGGTATTGAAATGTGGGCTACGGGTCGCTGGAAAGCGAATAATCCGCTTACCCAGCAGTATGCGGAATTTATGTTAAACAGTCGTCGTCTCATTAAAACAGTATTTCACAAGGTAGCTGCTCATACGGGTGTAATCTATAATGAAAAAGCCGATGAATTAGCTAAAGCAGGGACGACAAAGGTAATCGAATTATAAATTTTGAAACGCTATATTTGCTTAAGGTATGGATGGGGCTAAAGTTGATTGAGTTATGAATAAAATGTATGACACTCTTCGGTTTTTCTATTGCACCATAATTTATTGAACGGTACAATAAGAAGAGTGATTTAAAGGAGGAGTTTCAATGAAAAAAATCATTTTACCATCCGGTTTTACATTTGATTATACTAATTTATTTTCAGCTTGGGGCGTAACCGAAGCTGATGTTCATACTTATTTCGATTCTATTGCCAATGCCGTAAAAGCAGCCGTTCGTGTACGTACTACAGGCGTTGTGGAAGGCCATTTGTCTAAAGACGGTCAGCCGGAAGCTGTATTATTCCCGCAATTGCCGTATATTGAAGATAAAAATCTCAATAATGAAGCAGTTCTAAAACGCTTGGAAGAATTGGGTCAACATGCGAAAGAGTCTGTAGACGCAGTAGTAAGCTTCGGTATCGGCGGTTCTTATTTAGGCGGTAAAGTACTCTTTGATGTTCATTGCGGTGAATTTTGGAATCAAAAATCCGAAGCGGAACGCGACGGTTATCCAAAATTATACTTCAGTGGCAATAATGTGGATCCTCATCGCACTAATGATTTGATTGAAACCTTAAAACGCAGTGCTGCTCATAAAGGAGCTCCATATACAGTAATGCTCATTTTGATTTCCAAGTCCGGCTCTACCATTGAACCGATGTCCAATTTCATGGTTGTGCAGGAAGCGTTGGCAGCGGCCGGTATTACAGTGGAAGTCGTAGCTGTTACGGATCCTCGTACCGATGAAAAAGAAACCTTGCTTCATAAATTGGCCGTGCAGCAGAATTGGCCAACATTCGCTGTCCCTGATGGGGTGGGCGGACGTTTTTCCGTATTTACGGAAGTAGGCCTTATTATCGGTGCCGTGGTAGGTTTTAATATTCGTGAATTCTTAGACGGTGCTAAAGGCATGGACGAAGCTTGCCAGGGTGGCGATTTGCTTAAGAACCCGGCTTTGTTGAATGCAGTTTTGAAATATATTGCCGCTGAGAAATACGGTCGTATTATTGAAATCATGATGCCTTACGGTGATTCTTTGAAATCCTTGGCTGAATGGTATGTACAACTTTTAGCTGAATCCTTAGGCAAACATCAGCCGAAAACTGACGGTCGTTACGGTCGCACTCCGGTAGTCGCTGTAGGGACTACCGATATGCATGCGCAGACTCAGGAACATCAAGAAGGTCGTTTGAACAAAATTGTGTCCTTTGTAAAAGTAAAAGATTGGGAAACAAAAGCTGTTGTGCCTCATACCTATGATGAATATAAACCGCTTAAAGCCTTTAGCGGCTTGGACTTAGGGGTAATTTTAAATACTGCGTTAGAGGCTAACAGTGAAGCTTTGACGGGGGATAAACGTTTTAATGTAACCTACGAATTACCGACCTTGTCACCATATCATTTAGGCGAATTTATGTTTATGTTTTGCTGGGCTATCTTCTACGAAGGTCAATTGGCCGGTGTAGATGCGTTTGATCAGCCGGGTGTTGAAGTGTATAAAAAATTGTTGGGCCCTAAATTGGCAGCTCATCAAGCGGACAAATAAAAGATCAGCCTTGTAGGTTGGCAGTTCAGTAAGTGACAAATAATACGTTCAGTGCGTATCTAAAACCATTTGGGTTAGGGAGGATTATTATGAAAATTTTGGTTACCGGTGGGGCCGGCTATATCGGCAGTCATACTGTGCGAGCTTTGCAAAAAGCAGGTCATACGCCAATTGTTTTGGATAATTTATCACGCGGTCATGTAGAATCTTTGCCGGAAGGCGTTGAATTTATTAATATGGATATTGCCGATGCCGGTTTAGCCGATGTATTAAAGTCTAAAGGCATTGAAGGGGTTATGCATTTTGCGGCTCACTCACAAGTTGGCGAATCCATGAAAGACCCTATGATTTATTATGAAAACAATGTAGTAGGCTCATTCCGACTCATTGAATCGGTGCGTAAAGCCGGTGTCAAATATTTCGTATTTTCCTCTACCGCTGCTGTTTACGGCGAACCTGAAGTGGTACCGATTAAAGAAGATGCACGCTTAGCACCGACTAATGTATACGGTCGTACGAAGCTCATGATTGAACAAATGTTGCGCGATTATAGCGATATTTACGGCCTTCGCTATGTAGCTTTGCGTTATTTCAACGCAGCCGGCGCCGACCAAAGCGGTGAAATCGGTGAAGATCATACCCCGGAAACACATTTGATTCCTCTCATTTTGGAAGCTGCTTTAGGCAAACGCGCCAATATTTCGATTTTCGGTACTGACTATGACACGGCTGACGGCACTTGTGTGCGCGATTATATTCATGTTACCGATTTAGCTTCGGCCCATATTCTCAGTATGGAATATTTACGCGACGGTGGTGAATCCAATTACTTTAACTTGGGGACCGGCAATGGTTTCAGCGTAAAAGAAATTGTAGATGCCACTAAATCCGTAACCGGTGTAGACTTCCCGGTTGTTATCGGTGAACGTCGTGCCGGCGATCCGGGCACTTTGATTGCGTCTTCTGAAAAAGCGCAAACTGTTTTAGGTTGGAAGCCGACCCACAGTGAAGTCTCCCAGGTTATCGGTGATGCTTGGCAATGGCATAAAAACCATCCAAACGGTTATAAAAAATAATAAGGACTGTGATATTATGAATAGACTGTCTCTACAAGAAATGCGAAATTTATTAATTAAGAAAGGTCGCCTCTTGTACTGATCTGCACCCATTTTCTTGGACAGAAGTAATTAAGCAACTTTTTGGGAATGGGTCCGGTATTCTACCGGACTCATTCCTTTTAATTTAAGTTTGATACGTTTAGTATTGTAATAGTCTATGTAATCTCTTAGTTTAT
>NZ_SVCB01000036.1 GCF_015058545.1 Veillonella sp. | reverse complement strand
CCGTGAAGAACTGGAAGCTGTACCACATCGTTTGATTGATATTCGGACAGCCGATGAATCCTATAGTGCCGCCGATTTTCAGGAAGAAGCGCGCAGCGAAATTAAGGCAGCCCATCAAAAGGGGTACCTGCCTATTTTGTCAGGTGGAACCGGTTTTTATGTGCAGTCCTTGTTGGAAGGCTTTGATTTTTCCGTAGAAGGGCCGAATGAATCCATTCGCGAACGTTTAGAGGCATTATGGCAGGCAAAAGGCGATGCAGGTCTCTTGGCCTACGCCGAAGAACTAGCCCAAAAAGGTCATATTGAACTTCGCTTCACCGACAAACACCGTCTTTTCCGCGCCATTGAATTGATGGAGCAGGGCAACTATGAGGCCTTAACCAATCAGACAAAAGCGGGCTTATCCTTTGAAGGTCCGGTTATCGGTTTGCGACGTAATCGGGAAGAACTGTATGAGCGTATTAATTTGCGCGTCAATATTATGGTGGAGCAGGGTCTCTTTGAGGAAGTGGAGCAACTGTTGGCGGCCGGTGTTTCGCCGGACTGTCAGGCTTTTAAAGGTATCGGCTACAAAGAAGTGGTAGCCTATTTTAACGGTGAATGTACTAAAGAACAAGCCATTGTCGATATTCAGCAGAATACGCGTCGTTTTGCCAAACGTCAAATTACTTGGTATAAACGCATGCCTTATATAGTTTGGATTGATTGCGATAATGGTCGCAGTGGTGATTCGATTTTTGAAGAAGCGATGAGTTTAATTCAAAAATCGGGCATTACAGTATAAGTTGAATTTAATTTTTAAGTTAGGATGTTTTGAAATAATGAATTTAGATAGTATACGGGACGAAGCTTTGCGCATGGCAGAGCCTCAATTTAAACAGTTTGAACCAATTGCCTTGTACAATACTAAAAAAGTGTTGGAAGCGTTTAAAGAATGTCAGTTAAGTGATTATCATTTCAACGGCTCCAGCGGTTACGGTTATAATGACAGCGGTCGTGAAAAATTGGACGAAGTGTTCGCACATGTGTTTAAAGCGGAAAAAGCGTTAGTTCGTGCTCATTTCGTATCCGGTACTCATGCTTTGGCTACCACTTTAATCGCTTTACTGGGCAGCGGCAAAGAGGGTAAAGAGTTTGTGTATGCTGTAGGCGCCCCGTATGATACGATGCAGTCTGTAATCGGTGTACCGCATCCGGTGCGTAATTCCTTGGTGGAACGCGGTTTCATCTATAAAGAAGTACCGTTAAAAGACAGCACTTATGATTTAGACGGTATTGCGGCGTCTGTAACGGAAAATACGCGTGTAGTCGTAATTCAGCGATCTCGTGGTTACAGCACTCGTGAACCTCTTTCCGTTATGGATATTGAAAAAATCTGCAAAGTTGTTAAAGCTAAGAATCCGAAGACGATTTGCTTCGTCGACAACTGCTACGGCGAGTTTACGGAAATGTCGGAACCGTTGGAACATGGTGCCGATATTATGGCCGGCTCTTTGATTAAGAATGCCGGCGGCGGTATTGCCCCGACCGGAGGTTATGTGGCCGGTAAAGAAACGTTGGTTGAAGACGTGGCTTATGAATTGACGGCTCCCGGCTTAGGTGACCACATGGGTTCCTATGCACCGGGTTATCGTCTATTCTTCCAAGGCTTATTCTTGGCACCCCATGTTGTGCTGCAGGCTTTAAAGGGTGCTGTGTATACGGCTGCTGTGGGGACTTTACTTGGTTATGAAGTATTCCCTAAAGTGGATTCCCCTCGTTTTGACTTGATTCAGGCGATTAATCTTCATAATGCCGATGAAATGGAACAATTCTGTCGCGGCATGCAGGCTTATTCGCCGGTAGATGCGCACGTGCGTCCCGTTCCGGGCGATATGCCGGGCTATACGGACCAGATTATCATGGCCGGTGGCACCTTTGTACAAGGTTCTTCTATTGAGCTTAGTGCCGACGGTCCGGTCCGTCCACCGTATACTATCTTTATGCAGGGCGGCCTTGTATTCGAGCATTCCATGCTCGGTATCCTCGGTGCGGCCGAAGAGATTTTGGCTAATCGTAAGGCATAAATTATTTCAATTCAGCTAAAACCGGAATATTTATAAAATCAAAAAAGGGCGTAATATTATGTTAAAAATCATAAGATTAAGATATCTCTATATATTGCGCCGTTTTTATGGTATACTAACTGTTGCTTTAGTATAGTGATACTGCTAATTTTTATAATGTGAGCTTCGGTTTTTATATGAATTAGCAATCATTTTAAAGCATTTGTGTATTTTATATTTTTTTATTGTCGGTATATACATATTCGGACTTTCACTCTGTATGATGTATTATTGAGTTTATCGGGTCAAGCGACCACAGAAGGAGAAAGCATGGAAAACGTTGTAGCAGTTGCAATGAGTGGGGGCGTAGACAGCTCCTTAACAGCGTCGATGCTGTTAGAACAAGGGTATAAGGTATTTGGGATTACCTTGCGTTTATGGATAAGTGACACGGATCCTGATGATGTGCCACTCGCCGTAACGGATGCTAAGAAAATGTGTGATTTTCTTGGTATTGAGCATCATGTAGTCGATGCTCGAGATGTTTTTTACGATAATGTCGTAGATTATTTTGTTAATGAGTATGCCGCCGGGCGCACACCGAATCCTTGTGTATTCTGTAATAAAAATATAAAATTTGATTTGTTATTAAATCGTGCTCTTGAATTGGGCGCATCCCATATGGTAACAGGTCATTATGCACAAGTGCGTTATAATGAAGCAACGAAGCTCTATGAACTTCACAAAGGTGCGGATCCATCCAAGGATCAGAGTTATGTATTGTATACCTTAAATCAGCACATTTTGAGTCATTTGATGTTCCCATTGGGTGCGCAGAAGAAGACATTGACTCGTGCCATGGCTAATGACCGTGATTTACCGGTAGCTAACAAGCCTGACAGCGAAGATATTTGTTTCTTGCCTAACCATAATTATCAGGGCTTTATTCAGAAACAGTTATCCGAACCTGCTAAATCGGGCAATATTGTTCATGAAAATGGTGAGATTTTAGGCCGTCACAACGGTTTATTCAACTATACCATCGGTCAGCGTAAAGGTCTTGGGGTTGCTTACAAATACCCACTTTATGTTGTTCGTCTTGATGGTGAAAAGAATGAAGTCATTGTAGGACCGGACGAAAGCTTGTTTACCAACCGCATGATTTGTAAACATTACAATTTCTTATCCGGCACGATTCCTCAAGAATTACATGCATCCGGTAAGATTCGCTATGCAGCGGAACCTTCCCCATGTGTGGCACGTATTCTTGATGATGAAACAATGGAAGTTATTTTTGAAAAACCGCAACGTGCGATTACGCCGGGTCAATCGGTAGCTTTCTACGAAGGCACCCAATTACTTGGCGGCGGTGTTATTGAAACTGTTTGCTAACTAAATATTGAGCACAATAATTGATGTAACAAACAGTTAGAAAGCCTGTAACCGAGATTGGTTACAGGCTTTCTAAATAAAAAAATATTTTTATTTTGGTTTACTAACTGTATTATTTCAAAATATAACTTTCTTTAAAAGCTATCTTCATAAGCTTTTTTCATCTGTTTCTCTACTTTTAGATATACGAGGCAACGACCTTTTTCGTCCTTTGCAGGGCAAGTTTCATAAATACCGCAAGATGAATCAAGAACAACTTTAAGCAGGTAACTGCTGGTACCTATGATATGTTTGGATTCAATTATCATGGTAACGTTCTTATTAATATGTGGGCAGTGTATCTGGTAATATTCAGGAATCCATCTTCCCATAGTAAATCACCTCCTTTTTCTTTATAATTATGATATCAAATAGTTATAATGAAAAGAAGGGTGCTCAATGATAATACAAGATAAACTTACGATTATGACAAGACAAGTATTTTAGGGGCATGTGAATAGATTAGAAACGAATATTATAAGAGGTTGAGTAGATGAATCGAATAGAATTAAAAAAGATATTACTCGATGCGGGGGTCCCCTCAATATATTTTTCTCTATTTAAAGAGGATGGAAGAAAAATTGACACTGTAATTTGTTTATGGCCAACTGATAATAAGGAATTTGAGTTTTATATTTATGAACGTGGTTCAAAATATGACATTAAAATATATCCGACCGAAAATGAGGGATGTAAGGCGGTACTATCAGAATTTGTACTTGAATATCCTGCTTTAAAACAGTTTATTAAATAAACTACCTTATCGATTGGAGATGTAACATGTGATTACGATATAGAAAAAGACCTTACTATAATTGAAAAGATAGTGCTAATAGCCGTTGCAATAAAAACATTTTTCAAATAGTAAGGACTGTGCAAGGGTTAAGGACGTAAGTCCCTAACTCGTCTATATCTTATCATGAACATATGAAAAATAAAAGTGGAACAATAGTATTAGTTTTATTGAGTATATCAGTTTATTTATCTATGGATAAATATGGATGGGATTGGTTTGGTGGCATTGCCTTGATTTTGGGTGTAATTGCTATTGTGCAACAATTAAGAAAGTAATATGTGCAAGTCTTTAACAATTAGTATTTTTGCTTTAATAGACGATAGACACTAGTAATGGTATAATAATTAAATGGATTATACATTTTATGTAAAACTAACTAAGATTATTACTTAATTTTAGTCTCTATATATTTGTTTAAATTTATTGATTGCTCAACCGTTGCTCATCCTAAATTATTGAGAATGACGTGGTTAAGCTAATTATAAGGAGAATGGAACATGGTAACTGAACATATTCGCAATTTCTGTATTATTGCCCATATAGACCACGGGAAATCCACCTTGGCTGACCGTTTAATAGAAGCAACGGGAACGCTCACAAAGCGTGAAATGGAAGCTCAGGTATTGGATTCCATGGACTTAGAACGAGAACGCGGGATTACAATCAAAGCGCAATCCGTTCGTTTGCTACACACTGCTAAAGACGGTAAACAATATACCTTAAACTTGATTGATACCCCGGGTCATGTTGACTTCAGTTATGAAGTATCTCGTTCTTTGGCTGCTTGTGAAGGGGCATTGCTTGTTGTGGATGCCGCACAGGGCGTAGAAGCACAAACATTAGCCAATGTATATTTAGCATTGGAACATGACTTGGAAATTATTCCGGTTATTAACAAAATCGACTTGCCGAGTGCCGATGTAGATCGTGTAAAAAAAGAAATTGAAGATATTATCGGTCTCGATGCGTCCGATGCTATTTTGGCCAGTGCCAAGTCCGGTATCGGTATTCAAGATATCTTGGAAGCCATCGTAGAACGCATTCCGGCTCCGGAAGATAAATCCGATCAGCCGACCAGAGCGCTTATTTTCGACTCTCGCTTTGACTCCTACAAAGGTGCCATTGCCTATGTACGCGTTAAAGAAGGTTCTCTCAAAAAACGTGACATTATCCGTATGATGCATGATCAAAAAGACTTTGAAGTAACCGAGCTTGGTGTTTTCACGCCAAACTTATTGCCGGTGGAGGAATTAACATGTGGCGCCGTAGGTTGCGTAGCGGCCAGTATTAAAAACGTACGCGATTGTCATGTAGGTGACACCATTACGAAAGCTGACGATCCGGCGGCGGAACCGTTACCGGGCTATCGTAAAGCAGTATCCATGGTATACTGTGGCCTTTATCCAACTGACAGCAAGGATTATGACAATCTTCGCGATGCTCTTGAAAAGCTCAATCTTAACGACGCGGCCCTTGAGTACGAACCGGAAACATCCATTGCTTTGGGCTTCGGTTTCCGCTGCGGCTTCCTCGGACTCTTGCATATGGACGTTATTCAAGAACGTTTGGAACGTGAATACAATTTAACACTCATTACAACAGCACCGAGTGTAAACTACAAAGTACATAAGACAAACGGTGAGATTTTAGAAATCGACAATCCATCCAAATTGCCGCCACCAACGGAAATCGACTTTATTGAAGAACCGTATGTAAAAGCGACAACTATCGTTCCTAAAGATTTTGTAGGCGCCATTATGGAGCTTTCTCAGGATAAACGCGGTGAATACCAATCCATGGAATATTTGGATGAAACCCGTGTTTCTATCGTATATCATTTACCATTGGGCGAAATCATTTACGATTACTTTGATAAATTGAAGTCCGCAACTAAAGGCTACGCTTCTTTAGACTATGAGCTAATCGGTTACCAGGCATCGCCGATGGTTAAGATGGATATTCTCTTGAACGGTGAACCGGTGGATGCGTTGAGTATCATCGTTCATAAAGACAGAGCGGCTACACGCGGTCGTGCATTAGCTGAAAAATTAAAAGAATTAATTCCACGTCAAATGTTTGAAATTCCGATTCAGGCAGCAGTTGGTAATAAAATTGTGGCTCGTGAAACGGTTAAAGCTTGGCGTAAAGACGTTTTGGCTAAATGTTACGGCGGTGACATCAGCCGTAAGCGTAAATTATTGGAAAAACAAAAAGAAGGTAAAAAGCGTATGAAAGCGGTTGGTAGTGTAGAAATTCCGCAGGAAGCGTTCATGGCTATTCTTAAAGTTGACGATAAATAATTGAATCGCATTTCAATGGCGGTTACCAATTTAGTATGGCCTATCGTGGCCTAAATTGACTGGTTTTTTCAAAAAAGATAAAGGAGTTTGTGTATGGCTGAGACATTCACACCCTCTTTTACGACCACGCGGGATATGGGGGTGTACCTTCATATCCCGTTTTGTCGTAAAAAATGTTCCTATTGCGATTTTGCCTCGTATGAAGGCTTAGAAGCGTATTACGATGATTATGTGGAAGCGCTGTGCGCCGAAATTAAACTCTGGGCAGAGTTGCATCCGGAAAGCACTGAAATTCCGGTAAATACCATCTATTTTGGCGGCGGAACACCGACCCAATTATCGCTTAAGCAATTGGAACAAATATTAAAAACTTTATACACCTATTATCCTTGTGATTCGGTACAGGAACTGTCAATTGAAGCCAATCCGGGGGAAATAGAAATAGACTATTTAAAAGGCTTGAAATCGTTGGGCGTAACGCGCATCAGCTATGGCGTGCAAACCTTTGATGACGAACTTCTAAAGCTGTTACGTCGAGGGCATAACTCGCATATGGCTAAGCAGGCAATTACCGATGCTTTATCCGTTGGGTTTAATTCGGTAAGCGGTGATTTAATTTATGCCTTACCGGGACAGACCTTACAAGACATAAAGACCAATGTTGCCACCATGCTCAATTTAGGGGTCAGTCATATTTCAATATATGGCTTACAGTTGGAAGAAGGAACCAATCTGTATAAACAGGTGGAACTTGGTCAGCTCGATTTGCCGTCGGATGATGCTAACGAAGCCATGTATGATTGCATGCTTGATGAATTGAAGGCTCATGGCTTTGAGCGCTATGAGATTTCCAATTTTACCAACAATGGATCTTACAGCTATCATAATCTGCGCTATTGGCAATATAAAGAGTACTTGGCTTTTGGTGCCGGTGCCTATTCGTTTTACGAAGATGTGCGCCGCAACAATGAGCCATACGTTGTTCCGTATATTAATCGTTTGCGGCAAAATGCGTTGCCCCTAGTATTTGAAGAACCAATTAGTGAAGACAGAGCTGTTGAAGATTTCTGTTTCTTGGCTTTACGAACTAAATGGGGTTTATCGGCAGCAGCTTTTAAAGCGCGCTTTCATTCAGCTGTTACTGATTTATTTGGTGAAGAACTAAAGACTTTAATCGCACAGGGGTTGTTACAGAGCAATGAGGACGGGTGGCGTTTAACTCGTGAAGGGGCTAAACATGGTAACTATGTGTTTAGTCAGTTTATACGCTGATTGAAGGTTGATGAAGGTTATTGAAGGCTCTTAGAAATTAAAAAATCCCAGGAACTTATCTGGTATTCCCATTTTTAAGAGCCTTCATTAGTCTTATAAGCAATTTAAAGGGATAGTATACTATTTTAAAATTTATATTGACAAGTTAGTGAAAATTTTAGTATTATGATATCTGTAATGCACGGGGGTATAGCTCAGCTGGGAGAGCGCT
>NZ_SVCB01000035.1 GCF_015058545.1 Veillonella sp. | reverse complement strand
TGGAGGTTACCTATACGGAACTGACCCCGATTCTAACGCCGGAAGCGGCTATGGCACCGGATGCACCGCTCATTCACAGTGGTGGCAATATGCTATCCCATCAAGTGCTTAATCGCGGTGATGCGGACGCAGCCATTAAAGCGGCTAAATATGTGGTAACGCGTCACTATTCGACGCCGCAGACGGACCATGCGTTCATGGAACCGGAATGTGCCATTGCGGAACCGCGTGAAGACGGCGGACTCAACCTGTATACGGGTGGCCAAAGCGTATATGATGAGCAACGCGAAGTGAGCCGTATGTTAAAAGTCGATCAAAGTGAAATTCACGTTCACAGCATGCTGGTAGGTGGCGGATTCGGCGGCAAGGAAGACATGAGCGTGCAGCATCATGCGGCACTCATGGCTTGGCATACCAAGCGGCCCGTGAAAGTGAAGTTTTCACGGCAGGAAAGCCTAGATATTCATGTGAAACGCCATGCTATGGAAATGGATATTACCACGGCCTGTGATGAAGAAGGTAATTTGGTGGCCAGCAAGGTTGTCATCGTGTCGGACGGCGGTGCTTACGCATCCTTGGGCGGGCCGGTTTTACAAAGGGCCTGCACCCACTCGGGCGGACCTTACCACTATGAAAATTTCTCGGTGGAAGGTACCTGCTACTATACCAATAATGTGCCGGGCGGTGCGTTCCGCGGTTTTGGCGTAACGCAAAGCGTGTTCGGACAGGAAGTTAACATTGATTTACTCGCCGAAATGGTGGGCATGGATCCTTGGGAGTTCCGTTATAAAAACGCCGTTCGCCCCGGTGAATCCTTGCCAAATGGGCAATTGGCGGGACCGGAAACGGGGCTTGTTGAATGTTTGGAAGCGGTAAAAGAGGCCTACTATGCTTCGCCTAGAACGGGTCTCGCCGTATGCATGAAGAATAGCGGTATCGGCGTAGGTTTGCCGGATACGGGCCGTGTACGCCTTGAAGTACGGGACGGTAAAGTGCGCATTCGTACCTCCGCCGCCTGTATCGGCCAAGGTTTGGGCACCGTAGCCACTCATATTCTTTGTGAAACTACCGGAATTTCGCCGGATGATGTCATCGTTGAAGCGCCGGATACGGATAGAACGCCGGATTCGGGTACTACTACAGCATCGAGACAGACGGTTTTCACCGGTGAGGTAACGCATGTGGCAGCCCAAGAGCTTAAAGCTGTGCTTGATTCCGGGAAAACGCTACAAGAGCTTGAAGGTTGTGAATATTACGGTGAATATCACGGCATTACGGACCCGATGGGCAGTGACAAGCCGCATCCGGTAAGTCATGTGGCGTACGGGTATGGCGCCTGCGTGGCCACAATTGATGAGAAAAACTTTGTAAGTAAAATGGACGTAGCCTTTGATGTAGGACGTGTCATTAACCCGAAAGCCTGTGAGGGGCAGGTTGAGGGCGGTACTTTGATGGGCATGGGCTACGGCGTAACAGAAGATTTTAAAATGGATAACGGTCGTGTAGTAACTAAATATGGGACTTTGGGTTTACTCAGAGCGAAACAGCGGCCGGACATTACCGTACATTTTGTTGAAAAGGGTACGCCGGACCAAATGGCGTACGGAGCAAAAGGGATTGGCGAAATTGCCAGCATTCCGATGGCTCCGGCTATATCCAATGCATATCGTCATATCGATAAAGAAGAACGTCGGCGACTTCCTTTGCAACATACAGGCTATAAACGATAGGCAAGGAGTTGAAGGGGTATGACAACGGATAGAACCGAAGTAGTACAGTCGAACGCTGTAGGCGTTGATGAACTTACGGAAACACTAACGGATGAGGTTGAAGTAAAAATGCCGGGCGGCACCAAGCGCGTGAATCCGGTGGATGAAATTTTGCCGGTAGGGCAGATGTTTGCTTACGGCTTGCAGCATGTACTGGCCATGTATGCCGGTGCGGTAGCCGTACCGATTATTATCGCCCAGGGATTGGGTCTTTCCACAGAACTTTTGACATGTTTAATCAATGCCGACCTTATGGCGGCCGGCATTGCTACCTTGATTCAAACCTTGGGTGTCTGGAAAATAGGGGCCAGAATTCCAATGATTCAAGGTGTTAGTTTTGCCTCGGTAGCACCGATGTTGGTTATCGGCCGAGAATTCGGCCTTACAGCCATCTTCGGAGCCGTTATCGTGGCCGGCTTAATCGGGTTCTTGATTTCGCCGTATTTCAGTAAATTGATTCGTTTTTTCCCACCCGTTGTAACGGGGACAATTATTACCTTAATCGGTATTTCACTTTTACCGGTAGCCGTTCGCTGGGCCGGCGGGGGCAATCCGAATTCAGCGGATTTTGCAAGCCTTCATAATTTGGGCTTAGCCATAATTACATTAGCCATCGTGGTGCTCGTGTACCGTGTATTTAAAGGTTTTATCAGTAATTTATCAATCTTAATCGGTCTCATGGGCGGTACTATGGTGGCGTATTTTATGGGCTATACCGATTTTAGTGCCGTTGGTCACGCTGACTGGGTCGGCATCGTACCACCACTCTATTTCGGCTTCCCGCGGTTTGAATGGTCCGCCATTTTGTCCATGCTGATTGTAATGCTCGTTATTATGGTGGAAACGACCGGTGACTGCATTGCTATCGGTGAAATCGTAGGGCGCAAAATCAATAAGCCGCGCCTCGCCGCCTGTCTGCGCGCTGATGGTGTTTCGACAGCTTTGGCGGGTGTGCTTAATACCTTCCCGCATTCGGCGTTTGCTCAAAACGTAGGGCTTGTAGCGGTAACGGGCATCAAGAGCCGCTATGTAGTGGCTTGCTCCGGTATTATTCTATTGGTATTGGGCTTATTCCCTAAGATGGGTGCTTTGATTGCGTCTATTCCAAGTGCCGTTCTCGGTGGAGCCGGTCTGGCCATGTTCGGCATGATTATTGCCAGCGGGATTCGTGCTTTAGGCAAAGTATCCTTTGAAGGTAATTATAACTTGATGATTGTTGCAGTCAGCATCAGCGTGGGCATGATTACCTTAGTGTATCCAAGCTTTTTTGCCCGCTTCCCTGAATGGGCTCAGACTGTAATGCATAGCGGCATTACCTTGGGCAGCTTGGTAGCCGTGCTTATGAACGTGCTCTTGAACGGCAGCGAAGGACATCCTTCGGATCGGCCGGATAAGATTAAATAGCAATTAGGATTAAATAAGAAGTAAGATTAACAGTATCAAATACTAAATTTAAAAATTGAATACCAGATAAAGGCGATTCTGAGTACAGTGCCAAAAAGTTAGCCTTATTAGCTTTAACTTTAATCGGTGCTGTGGGGGAATCGCCTTTTGTCCCTTTACTCTTTTGAAACCGCTAGCAAAATTACTTTCATATGAGGTGCTTTGTTTTTTCAAAAAAATAATTTTGACAAAACGGAACAATCATTGTTTAATAAATAGGGTAAATATATAGTTAAGATTAAATAAGAGCAAATTATCAAACAACAAAAAATAGTTATGAATTTGTTGCGCGGATATTTGTCTTATTGATGGAAACTGTATAAAATATAATTATATAAGAGGGTATATAATTATCAGTAGGTATTAAGCAGGTTGTTAGTATGAGGAGGTTCTCATGAGCGAAGAAACAAAACGGTCATTACATCCCGTGGATGAAATGCTGCCGCCTACGCAACTATTTGCCTATGGTTTGCAGCACGTATTGGCCATGTACGCCGGTGCCGTAGCCGTACCGATTATTGTGGCTCAGGCCATGCATTTGTCAGCGGAACAGTTAATTCACTTAATTAACGCGGATTTATTTACTTGTGGGATTGCCACATTGATTCAGACCTTGGGATTTTGGAAAGTAGGCGCTCGTATTCCTATGATTCAAGGCGTTACCTTTGCGTCAGTTACACCGATGATTGTTATCGGTACGCAAGGCGGTATGACAGCCATCTATGGGGCCATAATCGTGGCCGGCCTGTTTACCTTCCTCATAGCGCCGTATTTCAGTCGCTTGATCCGCTTATTCCCGCCGGTGGTAACCGGTACAATCATCACGATTATCGGTATTACTTTATTGCCGGTTTCCGTGCGTTGGATTACGGGTTATGGCAAGCCGACATCACCTGAATTTGCCAGTCCTATGAGTTTATTCTTGGCCTTTATTACCTTAGCTATTGTTATTATCGTATATCGTTATTGTAAAGGCTTTTTGAGTAACATCTCCGTCTTAATCGGGCTCATTGGCGGCACCATTATTGCCACTATCATGGGCGTAGCCGATTTCAGCAAAGTAGGCGAAGCGGATTGGGTGGCCTTTATTACACCATTCTCCTTCGGTTATCCGACCTTTGATGTGGGCGCCATTATCTCCATGATTATCGTTATGTTTGTAGTTATGGTTGAAACCACCGGCGACTGCGTGGCTATCGGTGAAATTGTAGGGAAACCGATGGGGCGCAAAGGCTTGGCACGATGCTTGCGGGCCGACGGCTTATCCACTATGTTGGGCGGTATTTTTAACAGCTTCCCATACACGGCGTTTGCTCAGAACGTAGGCCTTTTGGCGGTAACTCGCGTGAAAAGCCGTTTCGTAGTGGCTACATCCGGTCTTATCCTCGTGGTACTCGGCTTAGTGCCTAAGATGGCGGCCATTGTTGCGTGCATTCCGAACTCCGTGTTGGGCGGTGCCGGCATTGCTATGTTCGGCATGATCATTGCCAGTGGTATTCGCGCACTTTCTAAAGTAAACTTCGATGGCAACTACAACTTGATGCTCGTAGCTGTAAGTATCGGTATGAGTATGGTTACTTTGACCGAGCCGAACTTCTATCATAACTTCCCAAGCTGGACATCCGTTATCCTTCATAGCGGTATCACCCTTGGCAGTTTGACCGCCGTTGTGTTGAACCTTATCTTCAACGGTGTGGGTCACGAAGAAGCGGTGGAAGAGGAAGATTAATCGGTTAATTGGCTGAGCCATCATAACAAGATAATGATTAAAATCGTTTGAATTTTTGCAAAATAAAGGGACCACATTTTGATTTGTGGTCCCTTGTTGTTTATTCAACGATACGTGGTATTCAGCATGGCTTCGAACTCGATGGTATTATGTTGAAAAAATATGGCATTATTGTGTTAAATAGTATTAAATTCAATGACAGCGTGTTATAATTAAACACAGAATATTGAAAACAATCAATGCGCGCGTTGCCGGTGCAACATACAAAGCGGCGCTCGCAGTGGCATACTAGACATAGAATCATTAATAGTTGTTCGTCGGCTTTTAAAAACGGTGACACTTGTTGGCATCGGGCAGACGGGACGTAGTGAGATATATTTCGGTATGCAACAGAAAGGATTAACATATTTATGGCAAAGATTATTGCTATTTCTATAAGTGAAAAAAAGGGGCAAAAGAAACACAACATTCCGGAAGCGGAATTAATTACCGATTTCGGTATGGCCGGCGATGCCCATGCCGGCAAATGGCATCGTCAAATCAGCTTACTCGGCATTCAGAGCATCGACTTGATGCGCGCTAAGGGAGCGGATGTAAATCCCGGCGATTTTGCTGAAAATATCACCGTGGAAGGCCTCGTTTTATACGAATTGCCTGTAGGGACAAAGCTTAAAATCGGTGACGGTATTGAATTGGAAGTCACTCAAATCGGCAAGGAATGTCATTCCGGTTGTGAAATCCAAAAACAAGTAGGTTCGTGCATTATGCCGACCCAGGGGATTTTTGCCAAAGTTCTTAAAGGCGGAGTTATTCGCGTCGGCGACGAAGTGACCGTCAGTAACGACTAAATCAGTGACGAAGCCAGTACCGGCTAAATCGGTAACGACCCGGTCAGTGCAGAATAAATCAGTAACAAATAAAGGAGTTCGTATGGTGCAGGATAATTGGCAACGGACAATTGAATATGTGCGTCTTTCGCTGACCGAAGCCTGCAATTTTTGCTGCCCTTATTGTCGGCCGGAAGCGATTGCGCCGGAAAGTCAGACAAACTTATTATCGCCTGACGAATGGCTCGTCGTACTCGGGGCTTTTCACAAACTAGGCGTTCGAGCTCTTCGCTTGACGGGTGGTGAACCACTATTATATCCAAAATTGGATGAACTACTTCACAAACTGCAGGCGCGGCAGTGGTTTGAAGACGTATCCATGACGACTAACGGCAGTTTGCTGGCCAAACGAGCCAAGGAATTACAGCAACTGGGTCTTAACCGCGTGAACATCAGCTTTGATGCGGTGGATGAGCTTACCTTTGATATACGAACCGGGCGGACCGGTCAATTGCCGGACGTTATGGAAGGCATTGAAGCGGCCTTGGCAGCGGGCTTTACGTCGGTTAAAATAAATACAGTACTTATGGAGCCCATGTCCGATGATATGGTGCGCTCCTTATTGGCGTATATGGAAAAATGGCCGGTCATCTGGCGTTTTATCGAATACATGCCGTTCCAAGGCGATGCATTCCGCGGTCCTACCTTTGAAGAGTGGCAGGCCCAGCTCACTAGAATCTGTGGCGGTCCTTTGATTCCGGTTGAAAAAAACGGAGCCAAGAAGAGTAGCAAGCGTAAGTCTGTAAAAGGCTTCGGTCCGGCTACGTACTACGCCTTGCCGCAAGGCCCGGTAGTAGGTTTTATTTTCCCAATGAGCCACAGCTATTGCCATGAATGCAACCGCGTGCGACTCACATCGGACGGGCGTTTGCGACTTTGCTTATTGCGTGATGATGAGGCGGACTTGGTGAGCCTCGTGCGTAAAGGCATGGGCGTCGATGAATTGGCTGACCATATTGTCAGTGTATTGCAACTTCGTCGCGAACAGCACGAAGGGCCGGAAATGGCCGCGCCAAAACGGGAAATGTGGCGTATTGGCGGCTAAGTATAGACTTATAGGGTGTAAAGGACAGTTTAGGCTAAACTATGTAAAGAAAGCAGAAGTTTGGGCTTAAGTATGTGAAGAAAGCGGCAGTTTTGGTTTGACCATAGGGTGAATGGTCAGCTTGAACGGAAAATGAGGTGGTGTAATGAAACGATTTGATTGGGGCACAACGGCTAACGGTGAACCTGTTACTATGTATGAATTGGAATCGGATACAATTAAGCTGCGCGTAATCGACAGAGGGGCCACCATCGTCGACTTTATTGTTAAACCCTTAGAGCGTAATATTGTGTTGGGCTACGACTCGCTGCAAGGCTATGAAGAAGGCAAGGCCTATTTAGGTGCGTCCGTCGGTAGGGTTGCCAATCGGATTGCCGACGCCCGTTGTGAAATTGATGGCACCGAGTATCATTGGAAGCTGAATAACGGCCCGAACTTATTGCACAGTGGTGAAAACAGCTTGAGTTTCGACGTGTGGCATTTAGTGCCGCAAAGCGCTAAACAGGCTTTTAATTATGATAAAATCACGTTGGCTACGATGTTGCGCAGTGAAGAAGACGGCTTTCCCGGCGATTTGCGCGTGCAACTCGATATTATCGTCAATGGGGCGGATGTGAATTTAACGTATCGCTACATGACATCCCGTAATTCAGTCGTTAATATTACGGGGCATAGTTATTTTAATTTGAACGGCACTGATTTAGCGAGCGTGACCAAGAATCGTAACGTTGCCACTCTGCAGGAGGCAACGGAGGCGTCTGACACTGATGAAGGCCCTAAAGAACAGCCGTTGATAACGAATCATCAATTGCGCTTAGACGCGATTCGTTATATGCCATTTGGTGAAAACCAAATCCCTACCGGTCATATCGCTTCGGTAGAACGAACACCTTTTGATTTCAGTGTATGGCGTACCTTAGGAAACAATTTGAATGCCTATAAGGAAGAATTGGCGGAATACAGAGGCTATGATCATCAGTATGTACTGCGCCTGCCTACGACCAGCAAAATGTTTGCGCTGCCCGTTAATCACCGTTTCAGCGATAGGGAGGATATGACCAAACACCTGGCTTTGTGTGGGACTATGCACGTAGCTGATTTAGCCCTGGAAGTATATTCCAATGCGCCGGGCTTTCAGTTGTACACCGGTAACTGGCTCGATGAAAACGGTCGTGACGGCGTGCATTACGGACCTTACAGCGGTATGTGCATAGAGCCGCAATTTGCCCCGAATGATGTGAACATGCCTAATTTCGGCGAATCACTGACAAAAGCAGGGACCATTTATGAACGGCACATTACTTATAGAGTAGATTTACTCAATGGCTGACAAAAACGATAATATATTTTACAATTAAAGTATGATACTTGACCGGTTGTGCCAAGCACGGCCGGTTTTATTTATATTAGACATAACGTATTGCGGTATATTAAACTTGACGCACTGCGGTCAAGTTTTCAGAAGGAGGTTAAGACCTATGGACGCATTTACATTTCATAATCCGACCAAAATCGTATTTGGCAAGGGCTGTGTAGCTCAATTGGGTCAAGATTTGGCAAAATACGGTCAAAACGTGCTGTTAACCTATGGCGGTGGCAGTATTAAACGCAACGGCATTTATGACGACGTCATGGCGCAACTTAAAGCGGCCGGTAAAAACGTCATTGAGCTAAGTGGTATCATGTCCAATCCGCGTACTGAAAAAGTGCAGGAAGGGGCCGATTTATGCCGTGAGCATAAGATAGATTTTATTTTGGCCATCGGCGGCGGATCCGTTATTGACTGCTCCAAATTCATTGCGGCAGTTGCTAAAACAGAGCCCGACTATGACTGGTGGGAGCACATGTTCATGAAGCGTGAAAACGTAACCGATGCGTTACCGTTTGGTGTTGTGCTTACCATGTCAGCCACGGGCAGTGAAATGAATAATCGCGGCGTTGTGACCAATTGGGAATCACAGAAGAAAATGGGCGGCTACGGCGATGCCTTGTTCCCTCAATTCTCCTACCTTGACCCGGTTTACACCTTCACCATGCCACATAAACAAATGGTGTACGGTATCTGCGATATGCTCTCTCATTTGATGGAACAGTACTTCTCCTTACCGGAAACCAACAATGTCAGCGATGCCCTTATTGAAGCGGCTTTTAAAAACATCATGGAAAATGCGGCAATTGCGATTAAAAATCCGGAAGACTATGAAGCCCGTTCCAACCTCATGTGGGGTGCAACGTTAGCCTTGAATGGCATTATGGGGCTTGGCAAAAAACAGGACTGGATGGCTCATCAGATTGAACATGCTTTGTCCGCTTTTTACGACATTCCCCATGGTGCGGGCCTCGCCATTGTGCATCCAATGTTACTTCGTTATATCTTCAAAGACCATTTACCTCGTTTCGTGCGCTTCGCCAAGAATGTATGGGGCCTCAGCGAAGACGAATACGCCAATGAAGCTACGTTGGCCTTGGCCGGTATCGATGCATTACGTAATTATTTCAAATCAATCGGGGCTCCCACAACTCTTACTGAAGTAGGTATTCCGGCGGAAGCCTTGCCTAAGATTGCTGAAAAATCCAATCGCTATCCGACTTCCTATACCAACTTTACGACAGAGGATATCTTGGCGATATATGAAAGCGCTTTGTAAAAGTATTTTATAGTTTGAACTTTGAGTTCGTTGTTATTCACAGCTAAACGTGATATTATGAAAATAGCATATGGCTCTTAAGAGCTCTTGGTGATGGCGGCATCATCTAACCGAAAGCGGCACGAAAGTGTCGCTTTTTTGGGATAAATTCAAATCGGATATTATTTGGTAAGGGGAATTAGTTATGACATGGGATGACTATAAGGAGTATGTAAAATCGCTTAGCGACGAAGACCAGGAGAATATGGAGCTTATTGAGAAGTTAGCTGAAATAGCGACGCGACATTTAAAAGATAAAGGGGAGTAGCGCAAGCAATTCGGTTGCGTATATGGTACATTTAATAGACTTTTTGTAACAGAAAGTATCTCCGGTGAATACAATAGCTGTTTGTAAAAAGATAAAACTGAATATTTTGCATTTCCTTCCAGGCGGTCTTATTTCTATTGACCGCCTCTTTTATTCCATTCATAGAAAATTCGTTTACGCCTTTTCTAAAATAACATACAATGCTATCAGATAAAGATAGGTTATAAAATATCTTACAGCATAGTTTATTGCATTTATTTTAGGAGGTTTATGTTTATGGAAATGAACGGGCTTTATCTAGTCATCGCTTCGGCCCTCATACTCGTAATTGCCTATCGCTTGTACGGGTCATTCGTAGCGGCTAAAGTATTAACAGTCAATCAATATCGCACAACCCCGGCGGTAGCGATTAATGATGGGGTTGACTATGTACCAACTAACAAATGGGTTACTTTCGGTCAGCACTTTGCAGCCATTGCCGGTGCCGGTCCTTTAGTTGGTCCTGTAATCGCAGCGCAGTTCGGTTACTTACCGGGCGTGCTTTGGATCTTAATCGGTTCCGTTTTAGCCGGTGCCGTTCACGATTTCGTGTTGCTTTTCGCATCCGTTCGTTACAACGGTAAATCCATTGCAGACATTGCGAAATCTGAAATTTCCAGTGTAGCCGGCATGGGTACCTTGCTTGCCACTTTGTTCTTGCTCATCATCACGATGGCCGGTATGGCAGCCGTAGTTGCCAACTCCCTTGAAAACTCCCCATGGGGCTTTTTCACAGTAAGTGCTACGATTCCAATCGCGGTATTCATCGGTGTTTACCTTCGTTGGATTCGCCCGGGCAAAATTCGTGAAGCCACTGTTATCGGTGTAGCTTTAATCATGGCCGCTGTAGTATACGGTCCTGACATCGCACATTCTTCTTTGGCCCCTTACTTCACTTGGGACCGTAAATCCATTCAAATCATGTTGGCTGTTTACAGCTTCTTCGCAGCCGCTTTACCGGTTTGGTTGTTATTAGCTCCACGTGGTTACTTGTCCACTTACATGAAAGTCGGCACTATCGGCGCCTTAGCTTTAGGTATCATTCTTGTTATGCCGGTTCTTCAAATGCCAGCTTTCTCCGATTATGTAAACGGCGGTGGCCCTGTACTTAGCGGTTCCGCAATTCCATTCGTATTCATCACCATCGCTTGCGGTGCGTTGTCCGGTTTCCATGCGACCGTATCTACCGGTACAACTCCTAAAATGATTACTAATGAAAAAGAAATGCTCCCAATCGGTTATGGTGCGATGCTTACTGAAGCGTTCATCGCTATGATGGCTTTGATTGCCGCAACCAGCTTACATCCAAACGATTATTTTGCTATTAACTCTACTACGGAAACTTTCTCCGCATTGGGTCTTCAAGTTCAAGAGTTGCCAATGCTTTCCCAGATGGTAGGGGAAGACTTGATGCACCGTCCGGGTGGCGCTGTATCCTTGGCAGTTGGTATGGCTCACATTTTCTCCAAAATTCCTAACATGTCTCACTTGATGAGCTACTGGTACCACTTCTGTATCATGTTCGAAGCCTTGTTCATCTTGACTTTGATCGACACCGGTACTCGCGTAAGCCGTTACATGGTGCAGGAATTATTGGGTATGGCTTGGCCAAAAATGAAAGATGCTCACTGGTTACCTGGCGTTTACATCGCGTCCTTCCTCGTATGTTTCACTTGGGGTTACCTCGTATTGCAAGGTAACATCGGTACCATTTGGCCATTATTCGGCGTATCCAACCAGCTCTTAGCGACTATGGGTCTCGCCATCGGCACAACTGTTATCATGCACCTTGGCCACAAACGCTATGCATGGGTAACGATGATTCCATGTTTCTTCATCGCCATCATCACAGTTATGGCTGATTACCAAAACGTATTCGGCAACTACATTCCGGAAGGTCAGTGGATGCTCGTAGGCGTTAGCGTAGTTATGTTCATCTTGGTAGCAGTCGTTATGGTTGAAGCGGTTCGCAGCTGGATTCGTTTGGCAAAACAGCCGCAGGACTTCCATACCGAAGCGGATATCGAAGAAGAAGCTCTTGAAGAGATGGAACCTGAAAACGTTTAATCGAATGTTAATAGCTGAACGTTAAAACATAAGCCTTAAGCTGAAAAGTTAAAATGGCAGCGATAGGTTAAAAGTAAACGACTAATAGCTTACAAACATAAATGTACGCCCTTAAATTATGCTGTTAAGCAGATAAAAAATGCCATAGACACGTTGCTTGGTGAAAACCGTAGTAACGATGCCTATGGCATTTGTCGTATATTGTTTTGAAAAATATAGAACGGCTATGAAGTTTAACTGTCTGGTTGATACTTAAGTAATCAAATTTCAATTAATGATAATCAGATAATAGATAAGGATTAATTAGCTGATGCCCAACAATTCTTTAATGAGCTTAACCTGCGCTTTGCTCACCGGAATATCTACGAGTTCTTGGCCTTTGGCCGTTTGCTGAGGCAAACGTAACCAATAGGTGCCTTTGAACCATGGAATGACTTCCTGCACCTTGTTTAAGTTGACGATATAACTGCGGTGAACGCGGAAGAGGGAGGTACCTTTTAAGCGTTCCTGCAATTCGGTGAGTGTTTTGTTGGACCCGTATTTACCAGTGTCCGTGTGCACGTCGAGACGGCCCGATTCACCGGTAATGTAGTTGATGCTGTCAATGTCGATGAGCATGATGTGGGCCCCGTCATCAACGGCCAGTTTATTGGTGCGAATAACCGGCTTGATACTTTGCTCGTTGGCGTCGTTTGGCTTTGCACCGGTTACGCTGATGGTTTCAGGCGTGCTTTTTACTTCGGCGCCCGCAACTGAAGCCGCATTGTTAGCGGCTGTATGGTTAGCAGTTGTATGGTTAGTAGTTGTACCATTACTTGTGGCCGTGTTACCGGCGGCTCCGGTACCGAGTGACTGCGTATGGCCGGTGGCTCCCACTAATTTTTGCACATGCTGAACTGCTTTGGCTAAACGGTCATCTTCAATCGGTTTTACCACATAATCTAAAGCCTGTAGTTCGAAGGCTTTGAGGGCGTATTCATCATAGGCCGTGGCAAAGATGATTTTGCTATCCGGTGAAATGTCGTGAATGACCTGAGCCAGTTCCAAACCGGAAAGACCACGCATATGAATATCTAAGAAGATTAAAGCCGGTTTTTCACGGGTAATCAAAGAAATGGCGGCAGTAGCGTTGTCGGCCTCGCCGATAATGTCGATTACATCACTGTGGTTGGTAGTGAGTAAGTATCGCAGCTCGTCGCGAGCCGGCGCTTCATCATCAATAAGGATGGTGCGAATCATAGAATCTCCTTTCTATTTCGTTCGTTCCGGTGTCGGGTCCGATTCCGGTTGTACTTTAGGGATGCGGATAACAACGGTGGTGCCTTCTTCAGGAATCGATGTGATTTCAAGGCCGTACGGGGCACCGTAGAGACCGCGTAAGCGGTGATGCACATTGCTGAGCCCGATATGACCTTGTGGCGGATGTTCCAGATAATAATCCGGGTCGCCTTGGAAACCGACACCGTCATCGGTAACGGTGATTATAATATCCGTGTCCGTCATGGTTCCTTCGATGGCGATGGAACCGCCCACCTCGCGCGGTTGGAGACCGTGCTTGATGGAGTTTTCAATAATCGGCTGAAGTGTTAAGGACGGAATGCCGTAGCTGAAAATAGCCGGGTCTAAATTATGCGTCACGAATAACTTATCACCATGACGGGCGATGGCGATTTCAAGAAAACCGCTGACCTGAGCCCATTCTTTTTCAAACGTAATAACACGGCCCGTGTACTGCAAGGTAAAACGGAAAATCTGCGAGAATTTGATGAGCAAACGTCGTGCCAGTTCCGGATTGGTACGAATCAATGAGGAAATAGTGTTCAGCGTATTGAACAGGAAATGCGGATTAATCTGGGTATGTAATGCCTGCATTTTCGCTGCCTCGGTCAAGCGACGCTGGTAGTCGATTTCTGTCAGCTCCAGCTGGGTTGAAAATAAGTCAGCCAGACCTTGGGCGAAGGCAATGTCCGATGAATCCGGATGATAGGATGGCGATGTATAATACATCTTTAACGTGCCGATGATGCGCGTTTTTATCATGAGCGGCACCACGATGGCACTACTGAGCGTGCAGTTTGGATGCGTACAACCAATTTCGGCCGGTGAGTAGGCAATATGAATCGTGCCCGACGTCAGGGAATCGATGGTTACATGCGTCAGATGGTCGTTCATGCCCGGCGCATGGTGATTGCTCTCCGCCCCGATATAGGCGAGCACCTGCTTCGTATCCGTAATGGACACGGCGTCGTAAGGGCTGTGCTTTTTAATAATTTGCACCACCGCGTTGGCCGATTCCGGATTAAGACCTTTACGGAAATAACGTACCGTTTCGCGGGCGATGGCCAAGATGTTCTGACTCTGATTCGCTTTTTGCTGGGTCCGTTGGTAGAGCCCCGCTTTGATGATGTACATGAAGAGGGCCAGGCCAAGTGAGTTGGCAATCGTCATCGGCACGGCGATGCTGTTCACGAGGGCGTATGCTTGGTCATAGGGCTGAGCGACGAGCAAGATGATGAGCATCTGCAGAATTTCGCCGAAGAACCCGATGCCGAGAGCAATCGGCCACGGAATGAGCTTGCCTTTGTAGTATTTTTGAAAAAGACCGGCCAAGAACCCTTCCGTAATGGAGGAAATGGCACAGGCAAGGGCCGTAAAACCACCCAGCGAATAGTGGTGCAAGCCGGACATGATGCCGACGGATGTGCCGAGGTACGGACCGCCGATGAGGCCGGCCGCCATGATACCAATCATGCGCGAGTTGGCGAGGGCGTCCTGAATGGGAATCCCGCCGTAGGTGCCGAGGATGGCGATGCTGGAAAAAATGACCGTAAAGGCGATGCGGTCGAACCAAGATAGTTTGTTGACCATGAGTCGGTCGAAAAGTTTGAGCCTTGAAACGATGAGCCCCAGTATGACGGCATAGCTGATACGCTTTATCATTTCGAGTAATAGTATGTCGATAGCCATGAAAAATCCTTTCGTTAATGCAATTTATTGTTATTATTATATCACAGATGCAAAATACTAAAGGATAGCCATAGGGTTATATTAAGATTGCAAAATGGTCATTTTTCGATTGTGAAACGATGACGAATTTAGTAAAATAAAACCATCTAAAACATAGGTGAGATTAGGCAAGATTGAATGAATGATTACCTGTCACAGTGACAGCTTAGTTTGATAGGAGGCATAGTATGTGTTGGTGCGATATCGTATTTAAATCCGGTGCAAACCGTTTGGGACAGGGCCTTGAAGGGACCCTTCATTTCTTGGCGTTCTGGGTGCTCACAATCAGCTTCGTACGCTTGGGCGTATTCTGGATTTTCGGATTATAAGATAAGATTAAAAAGTCTAGAATTCTAATATTAAAATTCTAATGTTAAAACTAATATAGGCTTAGTATGTATTCCTTTAGTTGAGGGATATATACTAAGCTTATTTTTTTGCGTATTGCATAATGGAAGTTGATAAATATGGTTGCTAATTTGATTGATAAGTGATATATTTAACTCGTGATAAGAAAAATGAATATATTTTCAAAAATTATTTGTTACTCATATCACATGGAGGTTTAGGGCGTAGGTTTTATATCTATTAGGGGGCTATAATATGCGCACATTTAAAGTACCATACTCAAAAGACTTCATTTCAATCCAGGTGCCGGAAGCAAATCTCAAAGGCGTTTTAGAATCCGGTTCAGCCGAATATAAGGCTACGGCACCTGAAGAGGCATTAGTGGAACAAGCCTTGGATAATCCGATTGGCAGTGTCAAATTAGAAGATCTGGTTAAAGGAAAAAAGGACATGGTCATCATCACCAGTGACCATACCAGACCGGTACCAAGTAAGATTACTATGCCGATTTTGCTGCGTCGAATCCGTGAGGTGAATCCGACCATTGATATTACAATTCTCTTGGCTACCGGTTTTCATAGACCGACAACCAAGGAAGAAATGATTGATAAATTCGGTCCGGACATCGTAGCTCATGAAAAGATTGTAAATCATATATCCGGTGATGACTCGCAAATGGCGCGAATCGGTACTTTGCCGTCCGGCGGTGCGTGCATCATCAATAAATTGGCCGTTGAAACAGAACTCCTTATCGCGGAAGGTTTCATCGAACCGCACTTTTTTGCCGGTTTCTCCGGTGGCCGCAAAAGCATTTTGCCGGGGATTGCCTCAGCGGTCACAGTTATGGCCAACCACTGTGCTGAATTTATAAATAGCCCGCATGCACGGACTGGGATACTGGAAAACAACCCTATCCATAAAGATATGAAATACGCCGCTAAAGCTGCTAATTTAGCATTTATCCTAAACGTTGTTATTGATTCTGGAAAACACATTATCAATGCCTTTGCCGGCGATTCTGAAAAAGCCCATGAAGTAGGTTGTGAATTTGTTTCAAAACTTGCCAGCGTACCAAAGGCACCCGCTGATATTGTTGTTACAACTAATGGCGGCTATCCGTTGGACCAGAATATTTATCAAGCGGTTAAAGGGATGACGGCTGCTGAAGCAACATGCAATAAAGATGGCGTTATCATTATGATTGCGGCCTGCAATGATGGCCACGGCGGTCAATCCCTATATGATAATTTAAAAGCGGTCAAAACCCCTAGAGAACTGCTTGACCGCATTGCTAAAGTGCCACGGAATGAAACAATTCCGGATCAATGGGAAATGCAAATCCTAGCACGAATCCTTGACCAATTTACAGTCATTGTTGTGACTGATCAGTGTGATCCGCAAATGTTAAAAAACATGCATATTGAACATGCCTTTACGTTTGAGGAAGCTTTAAATCGTGCTATGGAAATAAAAGGGAAGAATGCATCAATAACTGTGATTCCTGATGGAGTATCGGTTGTAGTGAAATAAAAGGAAATTAATAAGGAGCAGTAACGAAATGTGAGTTTAAAAACTCGATTTCGTTACTGCTCCTTACTTTATTTTAGACTTACCATATATTAATCAACGAGGAGGTGTTTTTACTTGCTATAGATTAATAAGTGGGGCGGCGCAAAATTAATCTTCGCGTTCGTTGTCCATTGGTTCGCCGGATTTTGTTACTTCTACAGCTTTAGCATAGCTTTCTAAAAGAAGACGATAATTTGTAAAAATACGACCCCAGATCTGAGCCCATTTGTCGGCTTGCGGTGTATGCCATGTGCGCTGTAATTCTGCCAATACGGCACCAGCGTCAGTGACAACAACGCCTGCTTGAATAAGACGCATCATAGTCGCCATAGCAGCTTCTTGGGAATACGTACCGGAAGCATCAGGCACGACAAACACACGGTAGCCTTCGTTAACAGCGGCGATAGCCGGTAAGGCCATGCATACACTGGTAACAGTACCGGCAATAATTAACGTCTTTTTACCGGTAGCTTTAACAGCATCAACGAAATCTTTACAATCCCAAGAGTTTACTTCGCCGCGACGAGCTACATATACTGCATGAGGAGCCACTTCATGGATTTCCGGAATCAACGGACCATTTGGACCTTGAGGTACGGATGCGGTCGTAATAACCGGCATATTTACTAAAGTAGCTGCTTCAGCCAAGGCGATGGCACGGTCGCGAATGCGTAAGAAATCAATGTCATTAATACATTGGAAGAGCCCACTTTGGTGGTCAATCAGCAACATAGCTGTGTCATTAATGTCAATCATAGGGGCTTTGCCGTCAAAATTCTTGTAAAGTTCCATTATAAAGTCTCCTTTCATATAATACCTTACATCGATATATTTAGGAATATACCTACACCTTTATTGTAATAAGTGCCATATATAGAAACAATGTACAGAATTTCAAATGTGTCAAGAGTTAGGGCGGATTCACGCAGAAACCGTATTTTTCATGATAAAATAAGTAATCATAATGTATCAATGAATACAGTTGAAAGGAGATGCCGATTCACCTTGACTCAAAGCGAAGGTAAAAAAATAGGACCGAAACGACCGGTATCGTGTGATACTCGTGAACATATAAAAGACACATTGCTGCTTATGCTGAAAACACAGCCATTTCGCTCAATTCGCATTACCGCACTTTGTCGTGAAGCACATATTGCCAGAGGCACGTTTTATTTGTACTACAATACCATTGATGATTTATTGGAAGCTATTATTAACGACAGTCTGGAGCTTATTAATTCGATGACGCCCAACGAAAAGCAGGGTTCGCTTAAGAGATTACAAACTATGTTAGACCAGACGGACGATGAGGACTTGCCGAAGGATAAATCCCTTTTTCCGCCTTGTCATAAATATTTGGAGCTTGAAAAATATCGTTTTCTCGTAAAGGATATAGATGTGGCTCCGATTATCGTTCAGAAGATTTATGAAGCTGAAAGCCCTAAAATTGTGCCGGTACTTATGAAAGAACTACATTTGGCACAAGACGAAGCGGAACTTCTTTTTAAATTTATTGTTAATGGCAGTAGTGCCGTTAATCGCAGCTTACTAGCCTTAAAAGAAAACGAGTGGTATCGTTTGCAAAAGAAGATTATACAGTTTATTCTGGGCGGTTTGAAATGTGATCAGTGGAGTTGAAAAGCCCGGATTATTCAATTAAATAGTGTGTGTACAAGCTCAATGTATAGCTATCTTATTCAGATGGCTGTATGTTGAGCTTTTTTGTTGCTGGAAATCATATAGAATTGATATAAATAAAATGAAGTTAACATGGATTAGTGAGTTTTTAACAAAAATATTATATTAATATAAATTGTATCTATTTATAAATATAATTTTTTAAAGTTATCGTTTTAAAAACATGAAATTTTCATGCTTATTTACTAATTTAAAGTAGTGAATAATTAAAAGTTGTGGCATATTATTGCTACTTAATCATGATTGGTTAGAACAAAAAATAGAAAAAACCTTTTATATTACGTATTTATGGACATAATAAATCGCCTTATATCAAACTTGAAATAAGAGGCATATTAATGAGTTTAAAATGAAGCGTTGGCATTATGGCTATGTGAGTTGAATTGACAGTTATAAATACAAGTTATAAAATAAAAATAAATAAAAGTGATATTTTTGCTTTTTTTAGGTATTTTTTCAAAGGTTTAAATGAATTTACTGTGAGTTTTTTATCATGGGGAGGTTCTGTAATGAATAAGCAGTACAAAGTCATTTGGAGTAAGGTAAAAAACAGTTATGTAGTAGTGTCCGAGTTGGCTAAACGTAATGGCAAAGCCGGATCTACTCATATTCAGTCAGGCCAAAAAATTGGCGTGGCTCTTTCTGTATTGGCACTGTGTGCAGGTTTGACTGGTGGGATAAGTTTTGCTCAAGACGGGGTAACGACATTCGTTGATCCGGCGAATAAGAATATTAAGATGGGGAATGGTATTACCCTTAGTAATAATGATGGGCAAAATGGTACTGTTGCTATTGGCGATCATGTTCATGTTGATGATTACGTTATGCAGAAGGGCAGTGTGGCTATTGGTACAAATGCCTTTGTTGAAAATATGTGGGGCGGTCAAGAACGAACATTCCGCTTTGGCATGACTGATAATAGAGATTTAATGGCTGGGATTGCCATCGGTCAAAATACGTATGCACGTAGCGGCATACAAATTGGTGACCATAAATATATTGGTCGGTTAGGTGATACTACCGTTAATCCTACAACGGAAAGTGGAAAACGAAACCTTGCAATTGTTATGGGAACAACAACTCTTGGACACAATAGCTATTCGAATGGAGCTTTTACTACGAACACAGGTGTCTTTTCCATTATGACTAGTGGCTATGAAACGGGGAATGTCATGATGGTAGGCCAAAACTTTGGTGCTCTTATCAATGGCTCTTTCAATAGTATTGAATCAAAAACTTCGAGTAGTATGTATTCCGGAATTGCTAACTCTGTAGTTGGAACAGTTAATAGAGTTAACAATTCTAACGGTACTTTAGTTTTTGGTGCCGGGAATGAAGTGACAAATTCTGTTGATAACATTAAGACGCCGGCTGATATTTTTGGAACGGCACCTTCTGATGCGAAAGATTTGGCAGATACTTTGCGTAGTAATATTCGTGGTACTGACGGAAACGGCACGCCTGGTGGTGCTGTTTTAGCTATTGGCGGTGGCAATAAAGTAGACAATGCTATTCGCTCTCAAGTAACTGGTGTCGGTAATACATTGACCGGGACATCTTCTAGTAGGGCTGCTTATAATATGCTGAACGGTTATCGTAATAAGGGAACAACTACTTCTTATGCTACGATGATTGGTACTTTAAATACGATTACAAATGGTACTAATAACGTTATTGTAGGTAATAAGCAAAAACTTACTGATGCATCTAATAATATTATTTTAGGTACGGCTGACAGCGAAATTGAAACAACTGTATCTGATGCAGTTGCAATTGGTCATAATAGTAAGACTTCTGCTACCGGTGGTGTAGCATTAGGTACTGGTTCTGTGGCATCAACTGTTTTAGGACAGCAGGGCTATGATCCATCTACAAAAGCTAATTCAACGTCTTCTGCTATTGCTTGGAAATCTACTGCAGGGGCTGTTTCTATTGGAGATACTTCTAAAAATATTACTCGTCAGATTACAGGTGTGGCTGCGGGTACAAATGCTACGGATGCGGTCAACGTAGCACAGCTTATGGCTGTTGCCGGTAATAGTTCGGGCGGTAGCTCAGTACATTTCTTCTCCGTAAATGGTGATGAAACTCAAGGCAACTATGATAATGATGGGGCAACAGGTACTAACGCTGTAGCTATAGGTACCGGTGCAAGTGCAACTCAAAATGGTGCGATTGCTATCGGTCATATCTCTCAAGCAACAGGTGGTACATCTATCGCAGTAGGATTTAATGCAAATGCAGGAGGAAGCAGTACAGTAATCGGGGAGTCTTCTGTTGTAAACGCACCAAATGCCGGACAAGGGATAGGCAGTGTAATTATTGGCTCAGAATCCGCTGATATTGCAGGGGATAAAGATGCCGGTGCATCGAACGATACGATTATTGGTGGCTCGAACCGCGTAAATGAATCAAACGGAGTCTTTGTAAGAGGTCAAGGGAATATTGTAGATAACTCTTATAAACAGGAGACTTTGACAACAGAAGATCAACAGAAACTTATGGCTCAAATGTTTATGGGGACTCCGGCGGGAGATGTTTATGAAAAAATGGGTAGCTATGTTTCTGTTAATGGTGATGGTAACTATGTGAAAAATGCTACATTTTCCCAGATTTCCGGCACCAATAACCAGATTATTGGGTCAGATACGACTTCGGCTGACTATAATATTGTTACCGGTAATCGCAATGTTGTAAAAAATGCTACAAATAACATCATCACCGGCGACAATTACACTGTTAACGGAGCTAATAATAACGTTATTCTTGGATCTGCTGACACAACAAAAGAAATCACCGTATCCGATACGGTCAGTGTCGGTCATAATGCCAATGCAACTGTTGATGATGGCGTAGCTTTAGGTTCTAACTCTGTGGCTAGTGTAGCCAAAGGTGTCGTAGGTACGGTTCCAACCGGAGCTACTGTTTCTGATACCGATAAAGCTACTCCAACATGGACGTCTACTTTAGGCGCTGTTTCTGTTGGCGTGCCGGTAACTAATGCCGCAGCTACTCAGACTCGTCAAATTACAGGCGTTGCAGCCGGTACTCAGGCTACTGATGCAGTTAACGTGGCACAGCTTAATGCAGTAAATACAAGCTTAACAAACACGGTAAATGCCAATAAGATCCATTTCTTCCATGTTAATTCAACAAGTGGTACTAACTACAATAATGATGGTGCAAAAGGCACAGATTCTATTGCTATCGGTAAAGCTAGTACGGCGGCTGATAATAGTATTGCTATAGGTAGGGGCGCAAGTATTTCCGACAGTAATGGCGGTAAAGGCAGTGGCGACATTGCTATCGGTAATGGGGCCAAAATTAATAACTATGTAGACCAAAGTGCAAGTATTGCTATCGGTCAAAATGCGCAAATTGATAATATGACCGGGATGCAGGAAATGCTCTTTGCAATGGGACAAACTGACTATAACTTTACAATAAAACCAAATGGTAGTTTTGGTTTTATTCCCGCTGATCCTTCGAAAGTAGCTACGGCGATTGCTATTGGTGAAAACACCTTTGTACGTACCGGTGGCTTGATGATTGGTACTCATAACTATCGCGGTGCTTTAGGTGATATTGACGTAGATAGTGCCAATATCCGTGCAACCGGTGTTAACGTTAACAGCACAACTTTAGGTACAAATAGCTACAACAGTGGTGCTTTCGCTACGATTGTCGGTGCCTATTCAATTGCTAGTGGTAACTATGCTAGCGGTGGTGGCGAAGATAATGCATCTAAAAACCTGGGAGCTACCATTGTAGGCTCCTTAAATAGTATCGAATCTTCAACTGCAACCAGTACGCAATCCGGGATGGCCAATAGTGTTGTTGGTGTAGCTAACCGAACTTTTAATTCTAATGGTTCGTTAATTTTTGGTGCAGGTAATGAAATTACAAACTCTGTAGCTAATATTGCATCTATGGAAGCATCTAATTTTACATCGGCAAAAGCTATACAAACTGAGTTGATTAAAGGTATTAAGGCCGCTAATAGTGGTGGATCTACATTAGCAATTGGTGGCGGTAATACGGCTGACTATACTCTTGCTTCAGCTCTCATCGGTGTTAATAATACTTTAGAAGGCTCTGAAGATTCCGTTGCTCAATACAATGCGTTAACCGGTTTTAACAACGAGGCAACAGGTGTAACTAATGTTACTGTAACCGGTACAAACAACACCGTTAGTGATTCGACATCCATCGTTAACTTAGGTAATGAAAACGCGGTATCCGAATCTAACAATACTATTTTGTTAGGCGATAATCGTACTGTAAAAGGTTCTGATAACAGTATTATTTTAGGTCGTGCTAATAGTGCAACAACTAATAGCACATTCCGTGCAGCGGCTGATACTACTTTAACAACAACTGCTGATAACGTAGTCGTTATGGGCTACAATGCTAATGCGACTGTAGATGATGGCGTAGCTTTGGGTTCTAACTCTGTTGCTAGTGTTACTAAAGGTCAGTTAGGCTACAATCCAAGCAGTGAAGAGTTGACAGCTGCTGAAAAAGCAAGTGCAACTTGGACATCTACGTTAGGTTCTGTGGCTGTAGGAACAACCGTTGATGGTGCTGTAGCAACTGCAACTCGCCAAATCACAGGTGTAGCTGCCGGTACTCAAGACACTGATGCGGTTAACGTAGCCTAGTTAAAAGCTAACAAGGTAACTTTAGAAAAAGGTGACAATGTAACAATTACAGCTGATGTGGTTGATGATGGTTCTACTACTTATACGATTGCTTCGACTGACACGAATACGACTTTAGCAAGTGGTACAATTTCTTATAATGACAAAGGTACCGATGGTACTATAACATTGACTGATTCTGCAAATAATAAGGTTACTGTAGAAGGTGTGAAGAATACATACCTTACCGAAGCCAGTTTAAGTGGTAATACATTAACCCTTACTCAGAATGAAGGTACTCCAATTACGGTAACTGGTATTGCTACAACAGCTGAATTGGCGGCTAATAAGGTTAAATACTTCTCTGTAAAATCTGAATTATCAGCTAACCAGAATAATGATGGCGCCAAAGGCACAAACTCGATTGCTATAGGACCGAATGCTAAAGCTGAACATGAAAACGGGATAGCTTTAGGTACTAATGTTCTTTCCGGTGGTAAGGGCAGTATTGTAATCGGCAGTGATGCTCGAGTTGCACAAAATATTACTTTGGATGGCAGTATCGTTATTGGTAAAGGGGCTGAAGCCTTTACCGGTGGCGGTGAACAAGAGGCTTTATTGGGGATGGATCCTACCAATTGGCCAAATAGAGGAGCCGGTGGGTACGACAATCCGAAAGATACTAGCCGTGTAGCTACATCTATCGTTATCGGTACTAATGCTTCTGGTCGTACGGGCTCGATTGATATTGGTGACCGCGTATACAAAGGTACTATGGGTGGCAGAGAAATTACGGATAAAAACTCCAGTTTCCATGTAAATCAAACTACTTTGGGTACGAACACCTATAATAAAGGATTGTTCTCGACTATGATGGGCTCTTACTCTATTGCTACGGGTGGTTTTGATGGTAGCGGTAGGTTAAATACCGGTGCTTATGGGGCACAAAACTTTGGTGCTACTGTATTAGGCTCCTTGAATAGTATTAGATCCAATGAAAAGGTATCTGAAATTTTTGGTATTCCAATAGGTACGTCTTACCAAGGTATTGCCAATACAATTGTTGGTTTAGGTAATATTACAGACAATTCTAATGGGTCCTTAGTATTTGGTGCAGGTAATAAGATTACAAATTCTATTACTGATATTTCTATGCCAACGAGTGGGGCTGATTCCGTAGATGCTATGGTAGATAAGCTTCAAGATACGATTAAAAAATCCAGTAGCGGTGGTGCGACCTTGGCTATCGGTGGTGGCAATACGGCTGATTACACACGTAGATCCTCTATCATTGGTGTAAACAATACCTTGACCGGTACAAGCAGCAACATCAGTCAAAATAATGCGTTGACCGGTTATAATAACACGGCAACTAACGTAGACAATGTAACTGTGACTGGTTCTAATAATACTGTAAAAGATACAACGACAGCTGTTGTAATTGGTGATAATCGTACATTAACCGGTGTCAATAATAATGTTATTCTCGGCTCTGCAGATTCCGCACTCGAAACAACTGTTAGTGACGCAGTAGCTGTTGGTCGAAATGCTAATGTCACTATTGAAGGTGGCGTAGCTCTTGGTGCTAACTCTGTAGCTCGTACAGATAAGGGTGTTGTTGGCTATGATCCATCCGGTCGAATTACTGATGCTGATAGTATTTTAGGCACTAATACTCAGTATCAAACTTTGCAAACAGAAGTAGCTGATGCACAAACGACAGTAAATGACTTAACAACACAGGTTGCTTCTTACCAGACCGCTATTAATCAAATTGTTTCCATGTACCCGGATAATTCGTATGAACAGGATGCGGGGTATCAAGGAATTAAAGCAGCTCTTGAATCCACACAAAGTGATTTAGCAACAGCTCAGGCTAACTTAGATAGCAAGCAAAGTGCTTTGGCTGAAGCAGGTAAAGCTTTGTATACATGGCAGTCCACTGCAGGATCGGTGTCGGTTGGCGATGTGTCTAAAGGTATCACTCGTCAGATTACAGATGTAGCAGCCGGTACGGCAGATACGGATGCGGTTAACGTAGCTCAGTTAAAGGCTAATAAAGTAACAGTAGTAGCAGGCGATAATGTTACAGTTACATCTACTGCTGCTGATGATGGCGGTACAACGTATACAGTTGCGTCGAAAGACACCTATACTACTGGCGGCACTTATGATGCAGATAGCAAGACGATTAAATTCACTCAGAACGATACGGAAAAAAACTATGAAGTGGATTTAAGCAGTTTAGCTACAAGTAATGAAGTAACTGCAAGTGCAACTCATTATTATAGTGTAAATGATGGAAGCTATCAGACTACCAACTATGATAATAAAGGGGCTAAAGGTGGTATGTCCTTAGCCGCTGGTGCAGGCTCAACGGCTAACGGCACAGCTTCTTCTGTGACAGGGGCTTTCTCTCGCATTGATGGAAATGGCGCCAATGGTATGACTAGCGGTTTCCAAGGTGCTACAGCTTCTGCATATGGCTCATTTAATGTTATCGGTGCAAAATCCGGCGTAGATTTTGATGGTGTAGCTAACAGTGTTATTGGTGTAGCCAATAAAACAGAAAATGCTAATGCGGCTTTAGTTTTTGGTGCAGGCAATAAAGTAACTAATTCTTATCGCCCGGTAGATATGAGTACAGCTGCTCCTTTGGCAAGTGCATTACAAAAAGCAATTACAACCGGTGATACAGATGATATGATTACAGCTTTAGGTGGTATGGTACAAACCAGTGGTGGTGCTGTTCTTGCCATCGGCGGAGCTAATACTGTAGATTATGCATTACTTTCAAAAGTAGTCGGTGTAGGCAACACATTAACCGGTACTGAAGGCAATGAAAGTAAGCTTAATATGATTGACGGTTTTGCCAATAAGGGCACTAATGTTAATAATGTTACAGTAATTGGTAGTGGCAATACAGTTACTAATACTAACGGTACTATCATTCTTGGGGACAATAGAAACTTAACAGGTGCTTCGAATGGTGTAATTATAGGATCTGCTGACAGTGCTATGGCAGCAACTGTGGCTGATGCAACAGCGATTGGTCATAATGCGAATGTAGCGATAGCTAATGGTGTAGCTTTAGGTTCCGGTTCTGTTGCAAGTGTTGATAAAGGGGTTGCAGGATATAATCCGAGCAGTAAGGCTTTGTCCGGTACTGCGTGGACTTCTACATTGGCTGCTGTTTCTGTAGGTGACAGTGAAAAGAGCTTAACGCGTCAGATTACCAATGTAGCAGCCGGTAAGGAAGATACGGATGCTGTTAACGTGGCTCAATTGAAAGCTAACAAAGTAACGGTGGCTGAAGGTACAAATGTAACGGTTACACCGACTACAGCAAATGATGGCTCGACAACCTATACAGTGGCAGCGAAAGACACCTACACTACTGGTGGTTCTTACGATGCAACTAGTAAGAAGATTACATTCACTCAGAATGATACTGCTAAGAACTATGAAGTGGATTTAAGTGGTCTTGTTAGTGGTATTACAGAAGATATCGATAAAGGTCTCAATTTTGCCGGCGATTCCGGAGCTGCTATTAATAAGAAACTTGATCAAACCATTGATATTATCGGTGGTGCTCAGGGCGACTTAACAACTGGAAATATCGGTGTAATTTCCGAAAACGGGAAACTCAATGTTCGCTTGGCTAAAGACTTGAACGATCTTAATAGCGTTCGTGTTGGTAGTTCTGTTGAAGGGCAAGGTATCTACATTGCTAACCAAGATGTTAAATCTACCAAAGATGGCGTAGTTTTGAAAAAAGGCAACTACATCACAGGTTTAGATAATACAACTTGGAATCCTGAAGCTGGCGGTTATGTAAGTGGCCGTGCAGCTACCGAAGATCAGTTGAATTCTGTATATGAAACCATTAACAAAAATATTACAGCTAACAAGGCAGTAAGCGGTAAAAACATCACTGTTGATAAAGATAACAAAGTTAACCTCAATGATGAAATTACCTTGGGTGATGCAGCTAGCAATAACATAGCTATTAGTGGCACAAGCGGTACAATCACTGCCGGTGATGGTGGCTCCAACCAAGTTGCTATCGATGGTACAAAATCTACAATTACTGCAGGCTCCGGTGACGGTAAAGTTACAGTAGACGGTAATAATGGCTTGGTAACAGTTGGTGATACTACCAAAGGTGCAATTTCTATCGGTAACCAAACAGTTACACCAAAAGTTGTAGGTTCTGATGGAACTGAAACCGATGGTACAGCTAAAACGGGTAAATACATTACCGGTCTTGAAAACACTACTTGGAATCCAACCGGTGAAGGCTATGTAGCCGACCGTGCCGCTACTGAAGGCCAGTAAAAAGGTGCAGTTGACAGTATTTCTAAACAAATCAACGACATCGATACAGCCGTTAAATCTTCCAGCCGCGTATTTGAAAGCGACAGTGACTCTGATGCAAATAGCTTAGTAACAGTTAAGAATACAGATCCAATGAAACTCAAAGGTGGCGCTACCGGTGGATTGTCTGATGGAAACATCGGCGTTGTAAACAACAGCGATAAGACCGGTTTTGACATCAAGTTGGCTAAAGAAATCAAAGATATTAACACTATCGAAGTTAACAACAGCGTTAAGATTGGTACCGGCGATAAACAGACTACCATCGAAGGCGACACTATCAATACCGGTTTTGTAACTACAGGCAATACGACCATTAATAATGGCGGCTTAACGATTAAGAACGAAGATTCGTCGAAGAACATTACTATCGAAAACAACAACATCAGCATGGGTGGTAATGTAATTCATAACGTTGGTGATGGTGAAAAAGCAACTGATGCGATTAACAAAGGTCAATTTGATCGCGCTATTAGCAGCATTGACAACGGTATGGGCCAAATGAATAACCGAATCAACAAGTTGGATAATCGTATTGACCGTGTTGGTGCCGGTGCAGCCGCTCTCGCAGCGTTACATCCATTGGAATTCAGCCCTGAAGCTAAATGGGAAGTGTTTGCCGGCGTAGGTAACTACAAAGGTGCAAGTGCTGTTGCCTTAGGTGCGTTCTATCGTCCAAACGGCGACACCATGTTCAGCGTTGGTACTTCCTTAGGCGGTGGTGAAAACATGATTAACGCCGGTGTAACCTTGCGTGTTGGTGATGGCGAAACTCAGAACTATCCTTCTAAGAAGGTAATGGCTCAAGAAATTACTGATTTGAAAGCAGTAGTAGCTGATCAAAACGAACGTCTCGCTGATCAGAATGATAAGATTGAAGAATTAACAAGACTCGTAAATTCCTTAATTAATAATCGCTAATTTCAGATAGAAGGTTAAATTACAGTCAGGTTATACATTCAAATCAAGATGTCAGGTGAGAATGTTTGTTAAAAACTGAATAGAGATTTAAAGAGTCGTGGCGACTTAGTCGCTGCGACTCTTTTTTTATCTGAAAAATTTCTTATTCTGTGTAAAAACGAAGAAAAAACAACCTAAAGTAAACATGAAGTTATTTAATGAGTCTATTTATGTGATGATATTATTTATCGACTAAATTATAAAATATTTTGAACAATATATAGTGAACTTTTGATAAGGCTAAAATGAGGAAAATATACATATTATTTTTGCAATTATACTATGCACGGACATGATAAATGTATATCTTCATGAAGATTATGAAAAAGTAATCATGAATAGCGTAGTTATGCGGTTTTTTAAAGTAAAAAGGCTGTACTTTCTTATTAGACAATTTTTTGGTTAACAATATCCATCTTGAATAATGGTTAGATTTAATGAGCCTAAAATGAAATATCAATATTGGAATAGTATGAATTAGATTGACATTTATAAAACTAATCGATAAAATTAGAAATGCTTAAAAACGATAAAAATTATCTTTTGAAATTAATTTGGCTCTTTGTCAAATTTTGGGGCGCTAAAGAGTCTATGCACTTTGAGGAAGGACATGCGACATAACTGTTGCGTGTCCTTTTCTTGCATTGATGAATAAAATCCGGTTTCGGAAGTAGTGGAAGTTCCGTATCCCAAAAGAGCAACGTTTTAAAACTTTAATTTTGTTGTTGCAACCCTCGGTAAAGCCGTTTGAATATGGTAAGGTTAAGGCATTAATAATTTCGTCGCTCCAAGAGGAGAACGTTTT